>JAOAFK010000119.1 GCA_026416315.1 Syntrophorhabdaceae bacterium
GCATCTTGTGGTGCACGTTTCACAGGTGGCGCACAACCATATTGCCCTGGATGTGAGGATCGTCTCCTTCTGCCCGGCCTGGAGCAGTCTCATTACCTGACTGACAGGATAATCAAAATAGTTTGAATAGGGACATCCGGCTGTGCAATTACCGCATTGATAACATAGAGAAGGGTCTTGACCGCTTTCTTTTTTTACCTCTTCAATGAAATTCCAATCAGTGCTTTCTGTTAAGTTGATGGTTTTCATCTTTTATACTTCCAGAAGTTTTATTTTTGAAACTTTTATCACGATTTTAAAATTCTTGTCAATATTTTTCTAAAAAAATTTTGTTCTTAATGCTGAACAGTTTAACATTTTTTAAAAAATTTAACTTTCAAACTTTTATAACTTTATGATATATCTTTTTTTTAAAATTACATTCTTTTATTCAGCCTGTCAATTTTTTTCACTATAATAAACATACATATTATTTTAATTTTTTCCCATTTTTTCTTTAATGGCTGCCCTTGCTGCAGCAAGTTTTGCAACAGTTACCCTGTATGGCGAACAACTCACATAGTCAAGACCAATCCTGTGGCAGAATTCAACAGAATTCGGTTCTCCACCGTGCTCTCCACAGATACCTATTTTTAGGTTCTTCCTTGTTTTTCTTCCCAGTTCAACAGCCATTTTCATGAGTTTTCCAACACCATCTTCATCTATTCTCTGAAACGGATCATAGGGGTATATTTCGTTTTCTACATAGTATCCTAAAAATTTTCCAGCATCATCTCTACTCATTCCAAGTACTGTCTGGGTTAGGTCATTTGTACCAAAGGAGAAAAACTCTGCCTCTTTTGCAATTTCATCGGCAGTGATAGCTGCTCTTGGTATCTCTATCATGGTGCCAATCTTATAATCTATTTCAACGCCATATTTTTTCATTACCCTATCAGCCACAGCAACAACCACCTCTTTCTGCTTTGAAAGTTCTGTAAGGGTTCCCACAAGGGGTATCATGATCTCGGGCTTAACATCAATGCCCTTTTTCTTCACCTCACAGGCTGCCTCAAAAATTGCCTGTGCCTGCATCTCTGTTATTTCAGGATAGACAATCCCAAGCCTACAACCCCTGTGACCTAACATGGGATTTGCCTCGTGGAGACTTGCCACCTTTGCGGAGAGTTTTTCATACGGGGTCTTTGTTGATTCTGCAAGGGCTTTTATCTCCTTTTCTGTATGGGGTAAAAATTCATGAAGAGGCGGGTCAAGGGTTCTGATAGTTACAGGTAAACCATTCATAACCTTAAATATACCCATAAAATCCTTTTTTTGCATAGGAAGGAGTTTTTTAAGTGCCTTTTTCCTTCCATCCAGATCATCAGCGAGTATCATCTCCCGTACCGCATCTATTCTGTTTCCTTCAAAAAACATATGCTCTGTCCTGCATAGACCTATTCCTTCAGCACCAAAGGCAATGGCAATGGCGGCCTGTTCAGGCTCATCGGCATTTGTCCTGATACCTAATCTTCTTATCTCATCCGCCCATGACATAAGGAGGGCAAAATCCTGATACACTTGAGATTTTTCAGGTTTTAATGTTTTATCTATAAGGACCCTTAAAATCTCCGATGGTATTGTTTTTATCTCACCGATAAATACCTCCCCTGTGGTTCCGTCAATGGATATATAGTCACCTTCTTTTATAATTTGACCATTAACAGATATGGCCTTCTTCTTGTAGTCAATATCCAGGTCACCACAACCAGCCACACAGACCTTTCCCATCTGTCTTGCCACAAGGGCTGCATGGCTTGTCATGCCTCCCCTTGAGGTGAGTATTCCCTGGGCTGCATTCATGCCCCGAATATCTTCTGGAGAAGTCTCTATGCGAACAAGGATTACTTTCTCTCCTCTTTTTGCCCAGGCTTCAGCATCTTCAGCATTGAACACAACCTTACCTGTAGCTGCACCTGGACCTGCATTTAGCCCCCTTGCAACCATCCTGCCTGATTTCAATGCCTTTTCCTTTTCTTTTGGGTCAAATATGGGTCTTAGTAGTTGGTTTAACATATCGGGCTCAACTCTCATCAAGGCGTCCTCTTTTTTGATGAGCCCTTCCTTTACCATATCTACTGCAATTTTGAAGGCTGCAAAGGCGGTTCTCTTTCCTGTTCTTGTCTGGAGCATCCAAAGTTTACCATTCTGTATTGTAAATTCTATATCCTGCATCTCTTTATAATGTTTCTCTAAAATGTCCCTTATATTTAAAAGCTGTTTATACACATCAGGCATAACCTCTTCAAGGGATTTTACCTTCTTGTTATCACCTTTCTGTTTTATATTGATTGGCAGGGGTGTTCTTATACCTGCCACTACATCCTCACCTTGTGCATTCAATAGATATTCACCATAGAAATGGTTTTCACCTGTGGCAGGGTCCCTTGTAAAGGCAACACCTGTACCACAATCTTCACCCATATTTCCAAATACCATGCACTGGACATTAACAGCAGTACCCCAGTCATCGGGGATGTTGTTCAACTCCCTGTATGCTATAGCCCTGGGATTATTCCAGGATTTAAAAACTGCGCCTATTGCACCCCACAGTTGTTCATAAGGATCTTCTGGAAATTCAACACCTAATCTCTTTTTAATTAGAGCCTTAAATTTCTTTACGAGGTCCTTTAGGTCATCTACCGTCAATTCCACATCGAGTTTAATACCCCTCTCTTTCTTCTTTTCCTCTATGATATCTTCAAAGGGGTCTGTTTCATCCTTTGATTCAGGCTTTAACCCCAATACCACATCGCCATACATCTGAACAAATCTTCTATAACAATCATAAGCAAACCTTTCATTTTTTGTCTTTTTTGCAAGACCCTTTACTGTTTTATCGTTTAAACCGAGATTTAGAACCGTATCCATCATGCCCGGCATGCTTACCCTTGCACCTGACCTCACAGAAAATAAAAGGGGATTTTTTTCATCGCCAAAGATAGCACCCATCTCCTTTTCAACTTTTTTTACATTTTTTATAACCTCTTCTTTAAGTCCATCGGGAAATTTCATTCCCGAATTATAGTAAAGTGTGCATACTTCAGTTGTGATGGTAAAGCCAGGAGGAACAGGGATCCCAAGGTTCACCATATCGGCAAGGCCTGCACCCTTTCCGCCCAATAAATTCTTTAATTTTGAACTACCTTCTGCCTTTTTACCACCAAAATAGTATACATACTTTGCCATGGGCCCCTCCTATTAATCTATACGGATTTTTGATAGATCGCTGTATCTTAAAAACATATCTTTTATGTTTTTTAAAAGGGCGAGTCTGTTGTTTCTTATCTTTTCATCCTTATCCATCACAAATACATTGTCGAAAAATCTATCTATATTTTCTTTAAAACTTATTAGCACTGTTAATGCCTCAGAATAAAGGCCTCTATCAATAAAATCAAAAAATTCATCCTTTTTTGAGGTATATAACTCAAAGAGGAGCCTCTCTTCATCCTGCTTGAAAAGCCCCGGATTCACCATTAAAGCATCTGTTATCTGCTTTGTAATATTAAAGACCCTTTTAAAACCAATCATAAGTTTTTCGAATTCTTCTATGGATTTTTGACCTTCAAGGGCAATTAATCTTCTATAGGCATCGTATATATCTTTACCTGCCACATCGAGAACCCCTTCTACAAAATCCTGTCTATGACCTTCCTCAATCATAGAAAATTTAAACCTTGTCTGAATAAAATCTATGAGGGATCTTTTTGTCTCTTTCAAATCAATTCTTTCTTGTATATGCGAACCTGCATTATAGGCACAGGTGATTAAATCTTCTATATTTATTTTGAAACTTTTATTTATGGTTATTTTAATTATCCCTAAGGCCTGTCTTCTTAAGGCATAGGGATCCAAATTTCCTGTGGGTAAAATACCAACGGAAAAAAATGCCACAAGAGAATCTATCTTATCTGCAATGGCCAAAATAGAGCCAAGTGTTGTTTCAGGGAGGTTACTGTTTACCCCTGATGGGAGATAATGCTCCTCTATTGCCGTAGCTATATCTTCATCATAGCCTTGAATCTGTGCATAGATTCTGCCCATTGTGCCTTGAAGCTCAGGAAATTCTCCCACCATATGGGTGAGCAAATCCGATTTGAGGATATGCACTGCCTTTTTAAGTTTTTCTTTATCCTCATAATTCAAAATATCTGAAATATATAGACCTATTTCTGTGATTCTATCCACCTTTTGTTTTAATGTGCCGAGTTTTACATGAAAGATAATAGATGATAGTTTGTTATAAAGCTCTTCGAGATTTGTTTTTGTATCTTCCTCAAAAAAGAAACTTGCATCGGCGAGCCTTGCCTTTAAAACCTTCTCATTGCCTTTTATTACATTTGCATCTTCTTTCGGGACCGTATTTGCAAAAAAGATAAAATAGGGTATAAGGTTTCCGTTATGATTTTTTAGTGGTATGTATTTTTGATGACTCTTCATCACATTTATAAGCACTTCTTTGGGTATTTTTAGAAAGGATTCATCAAAAGTCCCTAATAGAGGATATGGATATTCTGTTATATAGAGTATTTCCTTTAAAAGCTCTGGTTCACGATAGGCAATGCCATTTGTCCTTTTTTCAATGTCATCGATACCCTTCTCTATGATATCCATGCGTTCAGATTCATCGATGATGATATAATGCTTTCTTAACCTGTCTCTATATTCATGGGGATTTTTTATCTCCACAGGATTTTTTGAAAGAAATCTGTGACACCATGTAAAATTTGAGCTTTTTACACCTGCAATTTCAAATTTAATTATCTCTTCATCAAATAAGGCCAGTATCCACTGAATGGGTCTTGCATACTCCATGGTCTCCTGGGCCCATCTCATCTTTTTCTGGAAAGGTATCTGTGATATAATACTTTTTATCAGTTCTGGTAGAACCTCTTTTGAAGGTAAACCTTTTTCAATCTTTTCAACAATAACAAACTCAATCCCATCTTTAATATCCTTTTTTAATGCATCTATTGTTACCCCTTGGGATTTTGCAAATCCTATGGCAGCATTTGTTGGATTCCCAGATGCATCAAATGCCCTGTGAACAGGGGGACCAAATTTTACTGTTTTTGCCTCCTTTTGCATATCTGCCATGTCTTTCACATAGACAGCAAGTCTTCTCGGCGTAGCCTGAATGTCAATTTTTTTAAAATCTATTCTCAACGTTACAAGGCCATCTGTAAAAAGCTTCAAAAAAGCCTCTTTTTCAGGCTCAATAAATCTTGCAGGTATCTCTTCAGTTCCTATTTCAAGTAAAAAATCTGCCATAACCAAAATACCTTTATTTTATATGGACTTAAGTAAAGGAAAACCCATTTCTTCCCGCTTTTTCACATAAAGTTCTGCACAGAGTTTTGCAAGATTTCTTACCCTTGCAATATAATTTGCCCTTTCTGTTACGCTAATTGCCCCCCTTGCATCAAGGAGATTAAAAATATGGGAGCATTTAAGACATAAATCGTAGGCAGGAAAGACAATACCCCTTATCTTAATTAATCTTTCGCCTTCTTTCTCAAACATGTCAAAAAGTTCTCTTAACATATGGGGATCAGATTCTTCAAAATTATAAATGGAGAATTCCCTTTCGGGTTCAAGAAATACATCACCGTATGTAATATGTTCATTCCATTTTATATTAAAGACATTATCCACATCCTGTAGATACATGGCAATTCGTTCAATGCCATATGTAATTTCAACTGTTATGGGAAAAAGGTCAATGCCCCCGCATTGCTGAAAATACGTAAACTGGGTGATCTCCATCCCATCAAGCCAGACCTCCCAGCCAAGACCCCATGCACCGAGGGTGGGTGATTCCCAGTCATCTTCCACAAATCTTATGTCATGATTTAGCATATCTATTCCAAAACTCTTCAAACTTTCTATGTAGATATCCTGAATATCCTTTGGTGACGGTTTCATGATTACCTGAAACTGATAATAATGCTGTAGTCTGTTAGGATTTTCGCCATATCTTCCATCAGCAGGCCTTCTTGAGGGCTGAACATATGCGGTATTCCAGGGTTCAGGACCCAGTGCCCTTAAAAATGTGGCAGGATGAAATGTGCCTGCACCTACTTCCATATCATATGGCTGCTGTATGATACAGCCTTTTTCTGCCCAGAAATTTTGTAATGCCAATATAAGGTCTTGTAGATACATGGTTTTAACCTTCTTTGTATATCATAAGACGAGTTTTATTTTCCATAGTTTTTGTGAAAAAATAGACAAAAAAATTTTTAATTTTTTTTCCTTAACGGTGAAAGTTTCTTATAACATTTAATTCCGTTTTTATAGGTTTTATTGATTACACACTATGAGGTGAGGATTTGGCATGGCCTTTTTCTTCTTTTTTTCAATATACATTAGGTCATCGGCTTTTGATATGAGTTCCTCAAGGGAATTATTACTTTGTGGGTCATACTCCGCTATACCGATGCTAAAGGAAAGTTTGTATGGCTTTTTCCACCTTTTATTATATTCATCTACAAGATGATTTAAACGCTTGATGATTATTTGTGGATTGGTAAGCCCTGTGGATAGCATAAGTATTGCAAACTCATCTCCACCAAGTCTGCCAATAATATCCGATTCTCTGAACGCCTCTTTTAATATATTCACAAATGCAACTATTACATTGTCACCTTCCTTGTGACCCATATTATCATTTATCCATTTCAATTCATCCAGATCTGCATAAAAAAGCAAGAGGTGCTTTTCAAGGCGTTTTGCCATTTTAAACTGCTGTTCAGAAACAGTAAAAAACCCCCTTCTGTTATAAACACCTGTCAGTTCATCTGTAATGGATAGGGATCTCAGTTTTTCCTCCATCTCTTTCTTTTCAGTTACATCAAGCAATGTGCCCAGTACTGCTGGCCTTCCGTTGTAGATAACCTTTGAACCATATAATTCACCATATCTTATGGAGCCATCTTTTCTCCGTACTGTTATTTCGAGAAGGAATCCGGTATTATCCTCTAATGCATCTTTTACAATCTGTTCTATAGGTTTTTCATCTATATCAAAAGTGAGATCCCTTGGGGATAGCTTATCTATTATCTCTTCTGGTTTAAAACCGTGTATTTCTGCAAATACCTGATTGACATATCTAAATAAACCGTCTTGGACAAGATAAACACCAACAGGAGATTTTTCCGCAAGTATTCTATATCTTTCTTCAGATTCTTTAAGCTTCAACTCAATCTGTTTAGTGTCAGAAATATCAAGAAAACTTGCAAGTGCTGCATTTTTTCCCATGTATTGAATAGTTGTGATATTTTGAAGAATCCATTTTATTTCACCTGATTTTGTAATAATTCTGAATTCATAGGGATGCTTCCTTTCCCCCTTAATCATCCGATAAGTCTCTTTAATGGCTTTTTCTATATCCTCAAAATAAACCATGGATATGGGATTTCTATCGATAAGTTCTTCATCTTCATAACCGGTTATTTCTTTAAAATAGTTATTAACAAATTTTATCTTTTCTTTTTGCATTATATAGACACCCACAGGAGAGTTATTTGCAAGGGTTCGAAACAGTTCCTCTGCCTTACGCCTTTCTGTAATATCAATCATCATGGTGATTGTTTCACCACTTTCAGTTGCTGTAGCCCTAAATTCTATTTCCTTTGTTTCATTGTTTTTGCATCTTATCTTATAAACCTTTTCAATAGCCTTTTTTCTAATATTTATATTTTCTTTCCAAGTTGTTATTGCATCATCTCTTAACTCCTTATCTGGATATGCCTTTTTAAACCAATCCATTCCTGTTGGGACTTCTTCAAGGGTATATCCTGTAATATTTACAAATTCAGGATTTACATAAAGAAACTTACCATTTTTATCAATCAATATTACACCATATGGGGCATTTTGAAGGATTGAAGAATAGATTTTCCTTTCCCTGTCTAATGTCTCTTCAATCTTCTTGCGTTCATCTATATTTATTAAAGTACCTTCAAAATATAGAATCTCATCTCTATTGTCTTTCACAACGCGTGCATTCATGAAAGTCCAGAAAATACTACCGTCCCTTTTTTTACTTTTTAATTCGTGGCCTTTTATAAATCCTTTTTCTTGAAGGATCTTTTTAATTTTAAAAAATTCACCAGAATCAGCAAAAATATTTGTTTCATCTGTTTCAATTAACATTTCTTCAGGAGATTTATAACCGTGCATCAAAGCAAAAGAAGGATTTACACTCAAAATCTTTCCTTCAGGGGTAATCTGAAAGATTCCTTCTATTATATTGTCAAAAATACTTCTATATTTTTTTTCGCTTTCATTTAAGGCTTTTGCCATCTGTTTTCTGATAATTGCATTGGCAAGCAGTTCACCTACAATTTTTAGTAGAGAAATTACGCTTTCAGGCCATATTCTTTTTTCTTTAACCTTTTCGAATCCAAAAAAGCCTATTAATGTATAACTGGAAACGATGGGTACTGCTATTAAAGATTTAATATCCGATAATAAAAAACTTTTTATTTCTTTAATTGCTTCTGAAGATAGAACATCTATATCAGGAATATGGACTATTTCTAAGTTTTTAATTTTATTTATGAACCATGGAATGGTCTCTACCCTTATTTTTTGCAGGGCAGTTTTTTTAGATTGAATACCATCTGCACACCATTCATGGGTATTTAAAAACTCCTTTCCATCTTCTGAGAAGGTAAATACATAACTTCTATCTGCCTTTGCATATAGACCTATGATCTTTAAAATATCCTTTATACCTTCATCAAAATCTTCAGGAGGTAGAACGATAAAATTCGTTGAAAGGGCTAATATAAGCTTTAAAAGTTCTTCATAATTTTCTTGAGAATCATTATTCAAATCAGCCTTTTGTTCAATTTCTTTATCTATTGTGTTTTCTTTTTCGTATCTTGATAACTGCGTTTTTATACTATAAATTTCCTCATTTATCTCATTTTTTTTCTTATTTAAACTTTCCAATTACCCCCTCTAAAATTTTTTTATTTTTATAACTTAATAATAACATTATCGGTTTTTAATGTAAATAAATTAAATATTTCTTATTTTTTGAATACAGCACCTGTTGAGGCAGATGTTACCATTTGGGCATACCTTGCCATATACCCTTCCTTTATCTTTGGTTCAGGTCTTGTCCATATCTTTTTTCGCCTTTCCATTTCCTCATGTGGCACTAAAAGATTAATACTTTTCTTTACAAGGTCAATTTCTATCTTATCCCCATCCTTTACATAAGCAATGGGGCCACCTTCTGCTGCCTCTGGAGACACATGGCCTATACATAAACCTCTTGTCCCGCCTGAAAATCTTCCATCTGTGATGAGGGCACAGGATAAATCAAGGCCTCTTCCTGCAAGAATACTTGTTGGGGTGAGCATTTCTCTCATACCTGGACCACCCTTTGGTCCTTCATATCTTATTATTATTGCATCGCCTGGCTTTATATCTCCCTTTAAAATAGCATTGCCTGCTTCTTCTTCACTTTCGTAAACCCGTGCAGTTCCAACAAAATGCCATATTTCCTTCGACACACCTATTCTTTTAACAATGGAGCCATCAGGGGCAAGGCTTCCTGTAAGCACTGCAAGTCCGCCCTTTTCGTGATATGGATTATCAATGGAATGTATAACATCATGATCAAAGACCTTTACTTTTTTTAATAGTTCACCAACATTTCTACCATCTACTGTAAGACATTCTTTATTGATGAGGTTTTTCTTTGAAAGCTCTTTCATAATGGCATATACACCGCCAGCTTCGTTTAAGTCCTCAAGCCTGTGAGGTCCTGCAGGACTCATATTGCATAGATGGGGAACCCTCTCTGATATCTCATCGAATAAAGTTAAAGGTAGTTCCACACCACCTTCATAGGCAATTGCTGGAAGATGAAGGGCAGTGTTGGATGAACCACCAAATGCCATATCTACTGATATGGCGTTCTTGAAGGCATCTATGGTCATTATATCTCTTGGCTTTATATCTTTTCTAACTAATTCCACTATCTTCATCCCTGCAGTCTTTGCAAGCCTTAATCTTGCTGCATGAACAGCAGGGATCGTGCCGTTGCCAGGCAGTGAAATCCCCAAGGCCTCACTCAAACAGTTCATGGAATTTGCCGTAAACATCCCTGCACAGGAACCTGCACCAGGACAGGCGCAGCCTTCAAGTTCATTGAGTTCTTCTTCTGTCATAAGACCTGCTGCCACCCTTCCCACACCTTCAAACACAGAGATCAAGTCTACCTTTTTACCCATAAATCTTCCTGCAAGCATGGGACCACCACTTATAAGTATACAGGGGATGTTAAGTCGCATGGCAGCCATCATCATGCCTGGTATGATTTTATCGCAATTGGGAATAAGAACAAGACCATCAAAAGGGTATGCCTTACACATCACCTCAACAGAATCGCAGATAAGTTCCCTTGAACCAAGGGAATATTTCATACCTTCATGGTTCATGGCAATGCCATCGCAGATGCCTATAGTGGAGAATACCATAGGTGTCGCCCCTGCCATTCTTATCCCGTCTTTTACCGCGTTGCAGACTTTATCAAGATGAATATGGCCTGGTATCAGCTCATTTGCCGAATTGGCAATACCTATAATAGGTTTATCAATTTCTTCAGGCAAATAGCCCATTGCCTGAAATAGACTCCTATGTGGTGACTTTTCTATGCCCTTTTTCATTCTATCGGATCTCATATGGCCTCCATTTTTTAAATGTTAATACGAAGGATATAACAGTGAATTCTTTATTTCAACATTAAAATTATATCCATTGACTTTAATGCATGTATGAAATAAATTATATTAGTTTAAAGGAAGTGCCGAGGCGCCTGGTGGGCCTCCTGGTCTTCAAAACCAGTGCACCGCTGACGAGGTGGTGGGTGGGTTCGATTCCCATGCACTTCCGCCATGAAAATATAATAATTTAATATGATTATTGTTCAAATTTAATCTTACCTGTCTCTGAAGTATTATAACCACCCATTTTTGAAAGTGTTTCATTAAATTCATCTGATTCAATGATGTCCATCAAAATTCTAAAATTATTTGAATTGTAAAAATCTTTTGTGACAAGAAGGTCATAGTCTTCTTCGCCTATTGGAATAAAATCCAGTGAAAAAATCCTTGCTACGCTGTAAATTCCCATGGCAGCATCTGCTATGGATTCTCTTATCATAATGGCAACAGCAGTATGAGAGGCCTCTTCCCTGTCATATCCCTTTATCTCTGTTTTTTTTATATTTTTCTCTTTTAAAATTGAATCAAAAAGTATCCTCGTGCCAGACCCAAACTGTCTGTTGACAAAAAAGACATCTTCACGTCGTAAATCTTCTATCCCTTTTATCCCCTTCGGGTTTCCCTTCTGAACCATCAATCCCTGTACCCTCTTCGCAAGATTAATTAACACGCATGGTATGCCTTTGAGGTATTTTTTTATTATAGGGATATTATAAATCTTTTGTTCTTCATCAAGGATATGGGTTGTGCATAAATCAACAATGCCTTTTCTTAAGGCCATAATACCGCTTAAACTTCCGGTGTGGGTTGCCATGAAGTCAATGTCAGGATATTTTGCCCTTATCATATTCCTTATAATGTCCAATATGATATCGTGGCTGCCCATAAGATTTATTCTATTATTAATATATGCTTTGTTTTTAAGGAATAGGCATTTTACCTTTTCGCCTTCATCAAAGCCCTCTATGTGTTCTGGTACAGTAATTAAACCATCTGCCCTTGCCATGGAGGAAAAAACACTTGCACCCCTTGGTAAGGCAACGGCAAAATAAGAATTACCTTTTTGTATAATATTTACCCTTATTATCTCTTCAATGCCTATCCTTGAAGGAATCTTAAAAGAGGTGATTACCTCTTCCTCATCATAGAATCTTTTCACACCCATCAATCTTTCATACAGGGGCTCTAAAAACATTTTAAAGCTTAAAACTGCAGATACAGGATAACCTGGTATACCAAATACAGGTTTTCCCTTTACCATACCGAAAATTGTAGGTTTGCCTGGCATCATGGCCACACCGTGGAAAACAAGTCTTCCAAATTTCTTTATTATCTCCACCGTATAGTCTTCTGTGCCTGAACTTGTTCCGGCATTTATGATTATTACATCGAATTCTTCAATTAGATTGTTAAAGATTTCTTCTAATTCTTCTTTATCCCTGATTATTTTGTATTTTTTTGTGTCAAAACCTACATCCTCTGCAAGTTTCATTATGGTATAAGAGTTAAAATCTATTAGATTGCCCTTTTTGAAAATACCATCTCTATCAAAAATATCAATAAGTTCCTTACCTGTTGGTATTATAAGGAGTTTTGGTTTTCTTTTTACAGCCACTTCCTTTACACCTGTAGAAATCATCATGCCCATGTCAAACGGGTTAATGACGTGATTTTTAGGGACAATCAAATCTGATTCTATTAAATCCTCACCCACCATTCTGACATTCTGCCATAGATGCACTGCCTTTCTGATTATTATTGAAGTTGCTGTTTCCTCTATATCTTCAATCATGATTACAGCATTTGTACCATCAGGTAATGGATCACCAGTATTTACATAGACTGCATCATTTTTTGTAATAGAAACAGGCCTGTTCACATCAGCATTCAGTGTTTTTTTAAAGTCAACAGCATATCCATCCATGGCAGAGCATATAAAAGCAGGGGAGGAAAACTTCGCATATACTGCTTGTGAGGTGATCCTTCCCACACTTTCCGTGGATGGTATTATTTCTTCGTCTTCTAAAGGAGAGACGGATTCGCATATCACCTTTAAAGCGTCTTCCTTTTTTAATGTTTCGAGATATCTTTTCATTAAAATGAAAATACCTCAACCATCTCGTTTTTTTCCAGACCCTCTTTATCTTCAGGGACAACAATATATCCTTCTGCCCTTGTAAATGTTGAGATAACAGAAGATTTGGAAAATAAAGGGGTTACAAGGATTTTATCATGTTCTTTTTCTGCTGTGATTTCTACATACTCTTCAATACCTAAAGCAGAAGGCACATTTGTTGTAAGAATTCCCGTATATAGACCCTTATATCGCCAGGATGCTTCACCTTCCATTTTTTTTAAGAATGGAAGAACAAACCTTATGGCAACGATAATACATGACGCAGGGTGTCCAGGTAATCCAAATACAGGTTTATTCCATAATCTTGCAAATATTGTAGGTTTTCCTGGTTTTATATTTATTCCGTGAAATATTATCTCTCCGCCAAGACTATCTATGGCATCAACCATATAGTCTCTTTCACCCTTTGAGCTCCCTCCTGATATAAGTATTATGTCAGAATCTCCTGCAGAGGTGATCTTTTCTTTTATCTCTTTCAAATTGTCTCTCGCAATACCTAAAGATGTAACAATGAACCCCTCTCTTTCAAAAAGACCTTTTAAAACATATCTATTTATATCCCTTATCTGCCCTGGTCCAGGTATTTCGTCTATATCTATAATTTCATCCCCGGTGGAGATGATACTGATAAGAGGTTTTTTATAAACCTCCACCTTTGAAATACCAAGGGATGCAAGGACCCCCATATCAAAAAAATTAAGTCTCTTTCCCTCCTCTATGACCTTTTCACCTTTTCTTATATCATCTCCTCTAAAACAGATATTTTCTCCTTCATGTATTGCCTTTGTTATTTCAATTGCATCTAACATCTCCCTCACATATTCCTGCATCACCACACCATCGGCACCTTCTGGGATCATGGATCCAGTTGATACCCTTATACATTCTCCATCATCTATTTTTAAGTCTTTGATTTCACCTATTTTTATCTCACCCTTCACATTTACAAACCTCGGGTTTGTCTCATTTGCACCATATGTATCTTTGGCCTTTATGGCATATCCATCCACAAGGGAACGAGAAAAATATGGCACATCCTCTTTTGATATAATATCATGGGCAATTACCCTGCCATATGCATTTTCAACATTTATATATTCAGTGGATAACTTCACATTGAATTTTTTCAGTATATCAAAGGCCATTTTAGACGAAACTGACCTTAAAAAATCCATACTAACCAAATCTCCCTGTTATATAACCTTCTGTTCTTTCATCTTTTGGAGATGTAAATATCTGTGATGTTTCACCAAATTCAACAAGTTCTCCTAAAAGCATAAAACCTGTCCAGTCGGAAACCCGTGCAGCCTGCTGCATGTTATGGGTAACGATGAGGATAGTATAATTTTGTTTTAATTCAATCATCAGCTCCTCTATCCTTAAGGTTGCAATGGGGTCAAGGGCTGAACAGGGCTCATCGAGTAATATGATCTCCGGTTCAACGGTCAAAAGCCTTGCAATACAAAGTCTCTGCTTCATTTCTTCAGATAAATCAAGGGCAGACATGGACATCCTGTCTTTGAGGTCATCCCATAAACCAACGCTTCTCAAACACTTTTCCACAATTCTCATATTATCTTTTCTATTATTCATGCCATGAATCTTTAAGCCATAGACCATATTATCGTATACTGAAAAAGGAAAGGGATTGGGTCTCTGAAAGACCATACCCACCTTTTTTCTCAGTTCGATTATATCAATTTCCTCCAGATTTTTCTCATTTACATAAATTTCTCCTGTTATTTTCACCTCGTCAATCAAATCATTCATCCTGTTAAAACATCTGAGAAGTGTTGATTTTCCACATCCTGAAGGCCCTATCAGAGCAGTTATGCAATTTTTAAATACATTGAAGTTAACATCTTTCAATGCATGGAAGTCACCATAATATAGATTCAAATTTTTTGTTGATAGAACTATCTTATTCATTATCCAAATTTACCTGAAATGTAATCTTCTGTTTTTTTGTGAGAAGGATTTGTGAAAACTTTCTCGGTTGTGCCATATTCAATAAGCTCGCCCAGATAAAAGAATGCTGAATAGTCACTGATCCTTGCAATCTGTTTTGTATTGTTGGAAACAAGGATAATAGTGTAGTCTTTTTTCAGTTCACTCAATGCCTCTTCAATCTTTGCTGTGGATATGGGGTCAAGACCTGAACAGGGTTCATCGAGTAAAATAATTTCAGGTCTTAATGCAAGGGTTCTGGCAAGGCACAATCTTTGCTGCTGACCGCCTGAAAGTTTGATGGCGGACATATCGAGCCTATCTTTCACCTCATCCCATAAGAAAGCCTTTTTGAGGCTATCGGACACGATTTTAAAAAGTTCAGTTTTATCGTTTATTCCTTTTAATCTCGGACCATATGCAATATTTTCAAAAATAGAACGCTGCAAGGGAATAGGCACTGCAAACACAGTCCCGATCTTCCTTCTCAAGTTCACAGGGTTTATTTCTTTATCGAGGATATTAATATCATCTATCAATACCTTGCCATCGATTTTTACATTGTCCTCAAAATCTATCATTCTATTCATGACCGATATCAATGTAGATTTACCGCTTCCTGCTGGCCCCATGAAACCAGTAATCATGTTCCTTGCAATATTTATCTTTATTCCCTTTAAAACCTCGTTCTTTCCAAAAGATACCTTAAGATTGTCTACCTTTATCTTTATGTCCATAGCTTAAATTACGAATATTTTGATATGACCTTGTTCATGGTGTAATAGGCCATTATGTTTATAAAAAGTATGCTTAATACAAGTACAAGGGCTGTAGCATATGCCTTCTCCATAGATATGCCCTCTCTTGCAAGGATGTAAAAGTGCACGGCCATGGTTCTGCCTGAATCCATTACAGATGTAGGAAGCCTTAAAGAACTGCCCATTGTAAATATAACAGCTGCTGTTTCTCCTACGGCCCTTCCCACACTCAACATAATCCCTGTTAATATGCCTGGTGCTGCTGATGGCAATACTACTTTTGTTACAGTTTCCCACTTTGTTGCGCCGAGGGAATAACTTACGATCCTAAAATTTTTAGGGACTGCCTTTATAGCCTCCTCGCTTGTTCTTATGATGGTGGGTAATATCATAATTGTAATTGTAAGAACCCCTGATAGAATTGACCATCCCATCTTCAATTTTATAACAAAAAATATAAAACCAAAAAGACCGTAGAGTATGGAGGGTATCCCTGCAAGGGATTCAACGCCGAACCTTATTATTTTTGTAAAGGCTGATTCTTTTGTATATTCTGTTAAAAATATTGCAGT
>JAOAFK010000151.1 GCA_026416315.1 Syntrophorhabdaceae bacterium
TGAAAATGAGATATAAATCTAATTATTCTTTCAACAGGTATGCCTTCAAGGGCTGCAATCTGTTCTTCAACGGTCTCAAGATAGATGACTGTTTTCCCTAATTCCTTTGCCACTGTATGAGCGTCTAAATCCACAGAATAATGCCAGCCCCTGTTTTTAAGGAATATCGTCCAGATTCTGAAAAAGGCCATCCAGGGAGATAATCCATCTGTTTCACTCTCAAAAAGAGATGCCTTACCTTGCTTCAATATACCTATGAAATCTTTAAAGTACTCCTTATAATAAAAAGATGAAATCTCTCTTTCTATTGCCTTTTGTATCTCTCTGTCTATAAATTCTTTTATAGATTTTGTATTCCTGCTCACAACACCCAGTCCCCTCACAGCATCCATGTTGCCTTCGTCAAGGGGGCCTTCAAACATAACAGGGTTGAGTTCTCTTATGATAGTTTTAAAAGATGACCTGTAGCTTACTGGAAAAAAATGGGCGCATCCGGCAAGATAGCTGATTTTTTTATTTTTTTCAACCTTCCACAGCATCCTAAACTCTTTTCTGAACGGGTTTCTCATAAAGACCTCAAAGTTTTGATTGTAGTGTTTTTAATAAACTATCTATTACAGGCTTTCTTTTCCATTCCATAAATTTATAGGGAATGGAAGGTCTTCCACCCCATTTCTCTTTGAACCTTCTTATACCCTCATTTACACCGAGGCCCAAATTTATCTCTTTTTTGTTCAATTCTCTTGCAATATTTACCATTTCAAAAAATAAAAGATCCGAGGCATGGGGTATATAGTTGATTTTTGAATGACAACCTAAAATATAGGCAAGAAAATGATCTGCCCCATAATCAAGACAATAAAAAGCAGAGAGTTCATCTTTTTCTGTGATTGCACTGAGTATTAACGCTGTTTCAGATTTTTTAAAATATTCATCCATTGAATTATATAGAGAAGCAACAATAGGATGGAGTTCGTTTGTTTTTAAAAATTCATCAGTGAGTACCCTGTGTTTCTCAGTAAATTCTTTTTCTTTTTTTACTTTTAATATTCTTGATGCCTTTTCAACTTCCCGCATAAGCCTTCTTTCTGGTTTAAATGTTTCAACATTTAGGGTGTAATAATAATCTCTTTGAAACTCAGTTCCATATTTTTTAATTTCAATGGGTATTTCAGGAGCGATTAAAAAAATAATGCTTGGGTCATATAAACCAATCAATTTTTTTATTGCTTCTATCAATCCTATACAATTTTTATCATTTTCTATGCCGTATAACGGATAACCTATGAACATAAGGATATCATCTTTTATAAAAAATAGAAATTCTTCAAGTAATCCTGGAGTTCCCCCTGATATTGCCTCCATAAGAGTGATGATGTGCTCCGGCACATAGGCAGACCTTGCAATCTGTTTTTCTTTTTTTAGAGGAAAGGATAGATTTTTTAAAGAATCATCCCTTTTTCTAAAAAATTTCAAAAGACCCCCTATCCCTCACTATATCTGAGAAGTGTTTCATTTTCAATATTTTTGATAGATATGTCGGTTAAAGGTTTTAATTTAAAAAATATGTATTATTTAATGACTCAAAATCCTTTACAATATCATAAATCGATGCTATTTATTCTCATGGACTTCAAACATTACATTTAAACAGATTATTTTTCGGGGAGGGTTACACATGAAAAAGATAAATATTTTTATTGTTTTTGTCATATTTTTCTCATGGTTTTATGTTGATTTTGGTGTTGCTATTGCTAATGATGCTGGTGAAAAGATAATAAAATTAACCCAGCCGAAGTATGATGGAGAAATCTCTGTGGAGAGGGCACTCAAAGAAAGGCGCTCCATTAGAAGTTATAAAACCGAACCATTAACGTTAGACATTATCTCGCAGATTTTATGGGCAGCCCAGGGTGTAACAGAACCACAGAGGGGTTTAAGAACTGCACCTTCGGCACGGGCACAGTATCTGTTAGAGGTATATCTGGTTGCAGGAAACATAACAAACCTCAAACCAGGAATATATAGATATATACCTAAAGACCATACACTATTATTAATATCGCACGGGGAAATGAAAGAAAGGCTATATAGTGCTGCCGGTCAGGCGCCCATCAAGGCTGCACCATGTGCACTCCTCATTACAGGTCATGCAAACCGTTCAAAAAAACCCGGGATGGATGTATCTTGAGGCCGGCCATGCTGCACAGAATGTTTATCTCCAGGCAGTTTCTTTAAATCTCGCAACAGTTGTTATGGCAGGATTTAATCCAGAAGAGGTGAAAAAGGCACTACCCATACCTGAACAGGAGCAACCTATATACATCATGCCTTTAGGCAAAAAATAAAAATATCGTAGGTAGGTGACAGGGGTAAGATAACTTATCCCTTACCCTTGCCCTTACCTTTTCCCTTATGTTTCTCCCCCTTTTCCCTACCGTTTAAATCATGACCTCTTTTCAAGGCATGGAATTCTGGTGAACCGGGTTTTATCCCTAAATTCTTTGCAATAACACCCCAGCCCTTGCCTTTATTTTTTCATATACTTCCATTACCCTTTCCACAGGCTTTTTTGACATTTCTGCAAGTCGAAAGGCCATATATGTGTTTGCTGGGTCTCCCATATTGCTTAATACAACCCCAATTTTCGCATCTCCGACTTGAAAACGTGTGGCAAGCCTTGCCTTAAATCCATTAGGGTCAAGCGAGGCCTGTGCATTTAATTCTTTCATCCAGTCAAAATCACCTGCAAAACAAAAGGGCGAAAAAATAAAGAGTGTTAACAGAAATAGTAAAACGAATCCATGCATCTTCATAAATCTTACCTCCAATTTATTTTGTTTAAAATATATTATCACTCTCATTTTAAAAATACCCTAAAATTAAAAAAATTTTTTCTTAAGGATTTTTTTAGCCTCCTCAACGAGTTTTTGATTCTTTTTATTTTTATACTGGATCAAAGCACGATGCATTTTTCGCTCCCTGAATGTCTTAACTACATATACGTTTTCTCCTGTGAAGGGGTCTTTTTCTGTATAATACATACACCCTGAAGCTGTCATGGGAAGGGGAATAAAGTCCTGTATCTGTTCAGGGTAAATATTTTTCCTCTTTAAATATTTGGACATCATATAAGCATCTTCAAGGGTTGAGCCTGGGTGGGCCGTAATGAAATAGTGTACAAGATACTGGTCTTTTTTTAATCTTCTGTTTATTTCCTTATATTTTTCGGCAAATTTTTCATAACATTCAATGGCTGGCTTATTCATCAATCTTAATACATGATTAACACTGTGTTCCGGGGCAACCTTCATCTGGCCACTTATGTGATTTTTGCAAATTTCAATAAAGTATTTTTCTGCATCTTCACTCAACAAAAGGTCATATCTGATACCGCTCTCAATGAAAACATGTTTGACCTTTGGTAAATTCAAAATATCTTTATATAAAACCAAGCTCTCATTTAAACCTAATTTTAAGTTTTTACATTTTTCTGGTATTAAGCATTTTTTATTAATACATGCACCATTATTATCCCATTTTTGGCATTTTGCTCCATATAGATTTGCTGTTGGTCCACCGATATCTGTGATGGTTCCTCTGAAATCCTTTCGCTCTGATATAATTTTTGCTTCTTTTATGATTGACTCTCTGCTTCTCGACTGGATGATTCTTCCCTGATGCATATAAAGCCCACAGAAACTGCATTCACCACAGCAGCCCCTATGGGAAATTATGGAAAACTTAACAGTTTCAAAACCAGGAATACCGCCTAAATCATCATATGATAGATGAGGGTTTCGCATATACGGGAGTTCATAAATTTTATCTATTTCCTGTTTACTCAAAGGGAGTGGAGGTGGATACTGGATAAGATAACGATTACCATGTTTTTGTATTAGGGTTTTTCCCTTGAAAGGATCCTGGTTTTTATAGATGAGTCTAAATGCCTCGTTAAATTTTTCCCTATCATTTTTTACCTCCTCATATGAAGGTATCTCTATAAATTCTGTATTATCATTAATGCATTCTTCAATATTTCTTACAATAATCACTGTTCCTCTAATGTTTTTTATATCCCTGCCTTTTTTTATTCTATCTGCTATCTCTATTACCTGTTTTTCGCCCATGCCATAAACAAGGATATCTGCCCGTGCATCAAATATAATGGATCTTCTTACCGTATTGTCCCAGTAGTCATAATGGGCAAATCTTCTTAAACTTGCCTCAATGCCTCCTATAACTATAACTACATCGCCAAAGGCCTCTCTAACCCTGTTTGCATAAACTATTGTAGCCCTGTCCGGTCTCAAACCTGTCTGCCCGTCAGGCGAATAGTCATCTTTTCTTCTTGGTTTTTTATTTGCCGTATAATTTGCCACCATAGAATCCATATTGCCTGAGGTGACACCGAAAAAGAGTTTTGGTTTACCCAACTTTTTAAAATCTTTTATATCCCTCCAATCTGGCTGGGCAATAACTGCAACTTTATATCCATGATTCTCTAAAACCCTGCCAATAACCGCTATGCCATAAGAATGATGGTCCACATAGGCATCCCCAGTAATGAGGATTATGTCAGGGGCATCCCAGCCTCTTTCTTTTATCTCTTTTGACGATACGGGTAGAAAATTTTTGGCCATACTTTGATAAAATTTATCTGTCCATATAAGAAAAAACAATTAATGAAGCTATAATTTCATCTCAATAAGATAAGGACCCTGGGTGTTTATGGCCTTTTCAAGCTCAGTTGCAAGGTCCTCTGCATCTTCAACGGAGGCTCCTTGAATGCCAAAACCCCTTGCGAGGCTTACCCAGTTTATTTCAGGATTGTCAATTTCTATGGAAGAAAGAGAATTTTTCCCGGGGGACGTAACATTCGCCCTTGCAAGTTCAATTTTTAAAATATTATAAGACCTGTTTGAACATATAAGTGTTTTTATGTTTAATGATTCATGGGCCTGTGTCCATAGGGACTGGACAGTATACATGGCACTTCCATCTGCCTCCACATTTATAACAGTCCTTTCAGGACAGGCAATGGCAGCACCAATCGCACAGGGCATACCATAACCAATTGAACCACCAGTGATGGTTAAAAGTGTATGAGGTGGTGCAATGGCACTCATCGGATAATATGCGAAAAAAGAAGTCAATCCTTCATCAACAACTATAGCATCCTCAGGTTGAAATGCCGCCACAATATAAGAGATTTTTTCAGGGGTCAAAGTGCCTGTGGGTAAATTCGATTTTAAATCCTTTATAGTTTTTTGTTTTTTCATTGTATTCTTTTTATAGTCATATGAGCCAAGAGCATCTGCAAGATAATGAAGTGCTTTACAGACATCCTGTCTTTCATTGCATAGATATAACTTTTCCTGGCCTTCATTGAATAAATAGCTGTCTATCCCTTCATAGCCAAAAAATGTTACAGGCTCCCTTGTTCCTGCAATTATAAACATTTCATATTTTTCAAGGAGTTTTTTTGCTTCATCAGGAAAATAAGGTATCTTTTCCACATAGGGAAGACCACCGCCCCTATCAATATAACCTGGAAAGGTTTCTGTAAGTATGGCACACCCTGTCTTTCTCTGAATTCGTGATACTATTTCAAGCCCATTTTTTCTTAAGGCTTTGCCCCCAAGAAACAGGGCTATTCTCTTCGATTTTTTAATTCTTTCTGATATAAATTCTATTAGATCTAAATCAAGGGGTTCATACACAACTTCAGTTGTTCTTTTTGAAACGCCATATGCTATTTTTTCTATCTGATGGTTATGGGGAATTATAAGGGTTGCAATCTTATTGTTAAAGGCTTCCTTAATTGCATCTTCAGTGTCTTTTAAAAGATGTTTAGGGTCTCTATTTGTTCTATACCAGTGGGATACTGTCTTTACCAGTGACTCTATATCCATGTTGAGCGGTGGGTCTGCTTTTATATGCCATGTGGCATGCTCGCCTATGATATTTAAAATTGGTGTATTTGCCCTTTTTGCATTGTGTAGATTTGCTATGCCGTTTGCAAATCCCGGTCCAAGGTGAAGTAGTGTCATGGCGGGTCTTTCACGCATCCTTCCATAACCATCTGCAGCACCTGTGCACACACCTTCAAAAAGACATAAAAATGTTTTCATTTCAGGGTAAAAATTATCCATGGCAAGCAAGAGAGGTATTTCAGTGGTGCCTGCATTGGCAAAGCATACTTTTATATCTGCATCATATAGAGCCTTTATTACTGCCTCTGCCCCACTTTCTATTTTTTTATCTTTCATAGTTTCATGTCCAATTTAAAATTGTCTTCTTCTTCGTATATTTGGGGACTGAATTCTATTACCCGTGCATCTTCAATCCCGTAAAAGATGTGGGCACATTTCGGTTTTACATTAATTATATGACCTTTTTCAAGGAAATATTCTCCTTTTTCAGAGGTCTCCATGTCATAAAAAACTGCCTTTATCTTCCCTGAAATTACATAAAAAAATTCTTCTTTTCGCTTATGATAATGACTGCCTCTAAAAAAACCTTTTTTTAATTCAAAATAGGCAAGATGTCTTATCTCCTGTTTATAAGAAACCTGAACAAACTCACCCTTATCCTCATCCCATCTCTTTGCACCTTCAATCTCTTTTGTATATGGTAGGCTTTGAATATTAACCTTTTTCATAAAATGAAACTAACATAGATGTTTGACTCTTTCAATGAAGTTTTCTAAAAAAAATATTTAA
>JAOAFK010000152.1 GCA_026416315.1 Syntrophorhabdaceae bacterium
ATGATTATGACATCTAAGGCACTCTTTAAGAAAAATCCCCATCCTACAGAAGAAGAGATAAAGGAAGCGATTTCTGGGAATTTTTGCAGGTGCATAAGCTATTACCATGTCATTAAAGCTATAAAGTCTGCTGCAGAAAAAAGGAGGTAACCATGGAAGAGACCTATGCATATATAGGAAAGAAAATTCCAAGAAAAGATGGAAAAGATATAGTAACCGGTGAGGTAAAATATCTTGATGATCTGAAATTCGAAAATCTTCTTTATGGAAAAGTTTTAAGAAGTCCTTATGCCCATGCAAAAATCAAAAAAATAAATAAAGAAAAGGCAATAAAAATAAAAGGCGTAAAGGCAATACTCACATGGGAGAATATCCCTGATTTTAGAGGGGGTACCCCAAGAATAGTAAGGGTTTTAGATAAAAAGGTAAGATATGTAGGGGATGCCGTTGCCCTTGTTGCAGCCACTACTCCAGAAATCGCAGAAGAAGCCCTTGATTTAATAGAGGTTGAATATGAGGTTTTACCGGCAGTATTTGATATTGATGCTGCCCTGAAACCCAATGCACCCCATGTATACGATGAATATCCTGATAACATTCTGCCCGGTGGCACAATCATTTACGGCCCAAATTGTCTCAAAGGGATATCAAAAGGCGATGTGGACCAAGGTTTCAAAGAAGCAGATGTCATAGCAGAAGGAACATTTGGTTATGAAAATATCCCAAATGCCCTGCCACCTGAAACAGTAGGAGCTGTTGCCGTCTGGGAAGAACCCAATAAAGTGACAGTATGGTCAACCACACAGGCGCCATATATGGATAAGGTGACCTTATTCCATGTGTTTAATAGACAATTAGATATAAGATCCATTGGTGTTCATTGTGGAGGGAGCTTTGGAACAAAGATCATGTGCTGGCAGGTCCAGAGTTATGCCATACTTTTAAGCATGGCAACTAAAAGACCTGTAAAAGTCGTATTTACAAAAGAAGAACATATGGCAAATTTTACTTTGAGACTGAGTTCAAGAATACATGCAAAAGTGGGGATGAAAAAGGATGGTACTTTAACTGCTATTCAGGGTTCATGGTATGTGGATACAGGATATTATTCATTTACCACCCAAGCCCAAATAGCTGTTGGTTCTGGAGAACTCATGATTATGGCCCAATGTCCCAACTGGGATTTGAAAAATTATGTAGTTGTAACCAATAGAAATGCTTCTGGATCCACAAGGGGTTTTGGTGGACAGGAGTTAAAATGCTCTTTTATTCCATTATTATGCCTTGCCATGGAAAAGGCTGGCCTTGACCCTTTTGAGGTTTTGAAAAAAAACTTTGTAAAACCTGGTGGTGGTTATTTCTGGAGAGATGGAAACTGGTATAACTTCAGGGGTGTGGATTTCTCAAAAGCCATGGAAGAAGGTGCAAAAAGATTCGGGTGGAAAGAAAAGTGGAAGGGATGGCTTAAACCAACATCTGTAAACGGTTCAAAATATAGAGGTATAGGGGTTGGTGTTCATGGTAATGCAGACATTGGAGAAGACACATCTGAGGCATATGTTCAGCTTAACTACAATGGAACTGCCACCATCTTTCTATGTGCTGTTGAACATGGAACAGGACAGAAGACAAATTACGCAAAAATGGTAGCAGAGATTTTAAAGATACACCCTGATAACATAAGATTCACACCAGCAGATTCCCTTGTCACACCCTTTGAATTCGGACCTGTAGGTTCAAGGGGGACATATGCAATAGGAAGTGCTGTAATAAATGCTGCGGAAGATGCAAGAAAAAGACTCCTTGAATTTGCTGCACCAAAACTGGGTGTACATCCTGAAGAATTAGACACAGAAAACGGTTTTATATTTGTTAAAAAAGAACCTGAAAAAAGACTGTCCTGGAGGATAATAGGCAACGATAGAACAATCGTTGGATTTGGACGATTTGAGCCAGATTTTACCATGTGCAACTGCATGATGACCTTTGTGGAGGTAGAGGTAGATACAGATACAGGTAAAGTGGATATTATACGCATTGTTAATGCAACGGATGCTGGAAAGGTGATAGACCCCCTGGGACTTGAAGGTCAATTAAATGCCTGTTTAGGTTCAGCAGGGATTGATAGCGCAATTTTTGAAGAAACAATACTTGACAAAAGAACAGGGCATATCTTAAATGCAAACCTCATTGATTATAAATGGAGAACCACATTAGAGCTCCCTGAAATAGAAAATGTGGTTTTGGAAACGCCCTTCCCCAGTCATAGATTTCATGCCGTTGGGGTGGGAGAGATAGCAACATCACCTGGACCATCGGCAGTTCTTATGGCAGTATCCAATGCAATTGGCTCATGGATTTACGAATATCCCGTAACACCCGATAAGGTGTTGAAGGCCATTGGAAAAATACCGTCAAAGCATTCTAACTAATGAATTGGGAGGCGAATCATGAAACCCTTTGAACATTTTAATGCAAAAACTCTAAGAGAGGCAGTAAATATCCTTTCAAGATATAATGGGAGTGCAAAAGTAAATGCCGGTGGCACAGATATTATAGGCGCCATGAAGGACAGATGCTTAAAAGATCATCCCAGAGCAATTATAAATATAAAAACAATCACTGGTTTAGATTACATAAAAATAAAAGGAAAATCTTTAAGAATCGGGGCGTTAACAAAGCTTTCTGATTTGATAGAATCCCCTGACATCAAAAAACATTGTAAATTACTTTTTGATGCAGCAAGGTCTGTAGCAACCCCCAATATAAGAAACATGGCCACAATAGGTGGAAATCTTGCACAGGATGTTAGATGTTGGTATTATCGCTATCCACATCATGTGGGAGGTGAAATTATATGTCTGAGAAAAGGAGGCACTATTTGCAATGCCTTACTCGGGGACAACAGGTATCACTCAATCTTTGGCGCAGCACCTGTTGAAAATTATCCATGCAGAGAGGGCTGTCCTGCCCATACGGAAATAAATATCTATTTAAACGAGATAAAAAAGGGAAATATTGGTGAGGCAGCAAGAATTTTATTGAAGAGTAATCCCCTTCCCTCAATCACTGGTAGGGTCTGTCCTGTTTTCTGCGAACCACAGTGCAATAGAAAAGGGTATGATGAACCAGTGGCAATCCAGTGTATAGAAAGAGAAATAGGCGATTTCATATTAGAAAGGTATATTGAATTTTACACAAAACCGAAATTAGAAACAGGTAAAAACATTGCCATTGTGGGTTCAGGGCCTGCAGGGTTATCGGCAGCATACTACTTAAGGCAAAAGGGTCACAGCATTACAGTATACGAAAAATTCCCCGAAGCAGGTGGCATGCTTTTATACAGTATACCTCCATTTCGTCTATCAAAGGATATTGTAAAAAGACAGATAAGGGCTTTAGAAAACATGGGTATTGCATTTAAAAAAAATATAGAGGTAGGAAAGGATATAACCATTGGAGAACTTAAGACAAAATTTGATGCGATTTTCATCGCCACTGGCACCTGGGAATCGATTAAATTAGGAGTTTCTGGAGAGGATGCAGAAGGTGTCTATTATGCCCTGGATTATTTAAGAAAAATAAATACCGGAGAGCATGTGGATTTAGGGAAAAAGGTTGTTGTAATAGGTGGTGGAAGCACTGCAATTGATGTTGCAAGAACCCTTAGGAGAAAAGGCATCAAAGATGTTTATATTGTCTGTCTTGAATCAAGAGACCTCAATTCAAAGGATAGAATGCTTGCCCTTGATGAGGAAATTATAGATGCAGAAGAAGAAGGTATAGTGATCCATCCAAATCTTGGTATCAAAGAGATTATAACAAAGGAAGGTAAAGTCAAGGGTATTTTGACTGTAAAATGTGTGTCTGTTAGAGAATCAGATGGTAGGTTCAATCCTGTCTTTGATGAATCAGAGCCTGCCACATTCATAGATGCTGATTCCATTCTCATTGCAATAGGTCAAAAGGCTGACTCCTCTCTTTATTCTCTAAAAGATGCTCTTGATTATCCCTCTATATTTACAGGCGGAGATATGGAAATGGGACCATCTACTGTAATAAAGGCAATTGTTAGCGGAAAAGAAAAGGCAGCCGCCATAGGCAAGTTTTTGGGTATAGATGAAAGGGATGAAGAAAAACAAAAAAGATATCATCTTGTGGAATCTCATTTTGAGGAGATACCACGCATTAAAATTCAAAAGATGCCTGCAGAGGAAAGGATTGAAAATATTAATATAGAAGATAAACTCCAGGCCAATTTTGATGATATTAAAAAGGAATCAAGAAGATGTTTTAACTGTGGTTGCCTTGCAGTGCAACCCTCTGATATTGCCGTTGCATTGATAGCCCTTGATGCATCAATTGTAACCACAAAGAGAAAGATAAAGGCAAAGGACCTATTCCACGCAACAGCAACGCGTTCCACAATCCTTGAACATGATGAACTTATAAAAGAAATTATAATTCCTGTACCTGAAGAAGAAACCATTCAGAGATATGAGAAGTTTACCTTGAGAAAACCTATTGATTTTGCCATTGCAAGTGTTGCAGGTGTTATAAATATAAAAAACGGCATATGCAAAGGTGCAAGGATTGTTTTAGGTGGCGTTGCACCTGAGCCTATATATGTTGAAAAAATTGAAAAATACCTCATTGGAAAAAAAATCACCCATGATTCAGTAAATAAGGTCATAGATGAGACCTTTAAACATTCACATGCCCTTTCACATAATGCATATAAAATTGAAATCGCTAAAGTTTTATTAAAAAGGTTGATGCACACATAGTAGAAACGCTGAATAATAAGAAAGATTAACCTTCTTTTTATAGTAGATTGTGCTGGTTGTTATCAAATATAAAACTGTAAAAACCTTATAAGTTTTACCTCAATTTTTATATTTTTTTATATTTCTTTATGCTATTATATATCTTGACAAACCATAAATGGAAATAATAATAAAAAGTTTCATGAGAGATATTAAAAAACTCAGAAATCTCATAACAGGGATAATAATATTTTTCTTACCATTTTTTCCACTTTATGGCGCATCAACAAGTAATACTGTAGAGGTTGAAGGCTATGCCTCTATTATGGATGGAAGAAAGGATCAGGCAAGGGAGGATGCTCTAAATAATGCATTTAGAAGGGCTGTTGAGCAGGCAGTGGGGGTTATGGTTGAATCAGATTCTTTAGTGGTAAATGCCCAGATATTAAATGACAGAATATATTCAAAGAGCACAGGCTATATTAAAAAATACAACATCATAAATGAAAAAGTTGAAGGTGATTCATACAGGGTCAGAATAAACGCTACTGTTTCAAAGGTAAAGATAGAAAAAGATATTGATGAAATTGGTCAGATTATAAAAAAGGCGGGTAATCCGAGGATAATGCTTTTGATTGCTGAACAAATAGGAAGTGATGGAAAACCCATTTACTGGTGGAGTAAAGATGACGCTTCTGGTTCTAATACTGCAGAGAATGTGCTTTCATCTGTCCTGCTTCAAAAAGGTTTTAACCTTGTTGACCGAAGAGTTATCCTTGCGGGCATCAAGGATATTAAAAATCTCGATGCAGATATAAACAATGATACTGCCCTTAGACTTGCTGCAATGGGTGAAGCTGATGTGGTTATCATAGGAAAGGTGATTGCAAATTCAGGCAGGCCTCTCATGGGAACAAATATCAGGTCTAACCAGGCAAGCTTTACAGCAAGGGCAATAAATGCCGACAAGGGTGAATCAATAGCATCATATACAACCAATGCAG
>JAOAFK010000160.1 GCA_026416315.1 Syntrophorhabdaceae bacterium
GCCTTTGCAAACATAATAGAGTTTATGGAAGAAGAGTTAGAGGAGAAGACAGGCAAAAGCATAAAGATACCTGTAGACAGAGAAGGGGCTGAGATACTCCTAATCCATAATGCTGGTGAGTTTATGTCCTGGCCAGAAAACACCATCGCCTTTGCCATAATATTCGATATAGCAGGTATAGACTGGACCCTATCCAGTGAGCTTTCAGGATATGATGCAGTAAATTATGGCGTATGGTATGATGATGTACAGTTTGCTCGTATAGCAGTGAGGCACGCCGAGATTGCAAGGTCACTGAAGGTAAAAAAGATAAATGTGGGTGAGTGCGGTCATGCCCATAAGGCCATGATAGTGATAGCGGATAGGATATTAACAGGGGATTTAAATATCCCAAGAGAAAGTGCGATTCCTCTCCTTGCTGATATCGTGTTAAATGAAAAGATTAAGCTTGATCCTTCAAAAAACAATTTTGCCGTGACCCTCCATGACCCCTGTAATATGGTGAGGCTTATGGGGATTGTGGAGCCCCAGAGGCAGATTTTGAGAAAGATTTGTCCCCAGTTTAGAGAAATGGAACCCCATGGAGTTGAAAATTATTGCTGTGGAGGCGGCAGCGGCTTTGCCATCATGCAGTCCATGAATTTTCCTGATTGGAGAAATGTTATATCAGGAAGGATGAAATTGAAACAGATACTCGATGTTTTTCAAGATGTTATTTCCCCTGATATAAAAAAATATGTATGCGCACCTTGTTCGAACTGTAAAGGCCAGATGCGAGACCTCTTTGCCTTTTATAATGTCTTTGAGAGATGTAATATACTTTATGGTGGTCTTGTAGAGTTGATCGTCAATGCCATGGTGGATCTAAAAAAACCCTTCATAGAATGGGAATGGAGGTAAATCCTGTCGACAAAAGGTGTGCTTCTTAATAGCAAAAAAGAGATCATTGAAAGATGGTTTGAAATGATTATTTCCTTTTACCCTGAAGATGCCAAAACATTCATGCTCTATGAAAAGGATAGATTCTTAAACCCCATAGGCACTACCATCTTAGATGCCATTAACATTATATATGACTTTCTTTTTGAGGGTAAGGACAAAAACCTTGCAACATATGCTTTAGAAAGTATAATAAAGATTATGGCCCTTGAAGCTGTAAAGATGTCTCATGTGACCTCCATTGGTCTGTATCTGAAAAACATCCTCCAAGAAAGATATGCCACAGAGGATCAAGAAGTCCTAAATACTGTATATGAAAGAATAGATGAGTTAAGCGTTACAGCGGTTCACATGTATATGAGATGCAAAGAGGAGATAAATCGTATAAGGTTAAAAGAGATGTATGCATGGAATTTTAGAATGGATATGCTGAAATATAGGGGAGCTGATTAACCATGAAGGTGATATTGCCTTTTTTTCTCGTGATAGCTATTGTATTTTTTATCTATGGAGGAATCAAATTCTACGATGCCCACATCATATTAGGCATCATTATTCCATATGTATGTTTTGCTGTAGCCATTGTGGGTTTTGTGGCAAGGGTGATAAAATGGGCAATCTCTCCTGTACCTTTTAATATAACCACAGTTTGCGGACAGCAAAAATCCCTTCCTTTTATAAGACATAGCTTTATTGAGAGCCCTGCCTCAAGGACCGGCGTATTTATCAGGATGTTGTTTGAGACCTTATTTTTTCGCTCCCTTTCAAGAAACGATAGGGCAGAACTTTATGGAAACGAAAGAAGACTCATTTATGGAAGGGATAGATATCTGTGGCTCGCGTCTATTCTATTCCACTGGAGTTTGCTTATAATCGTTTTAAGACACCTTCGATTTTTTTTAGAGCCTGTCCCACACTGGATTTTATTCTTACAGGATTTGGATAGCCTGTTTCAATCTCACTTGACACCTTTCTATATCAGTAATGTCTTAATATCCATGGGCATCTTATATCTGTTTTTTAGAAGATTCAAAAAAAGAAACTACTACATATCCCTTCCCTCTGATTATTTTATCCTCTTTCTTATAGGTGGCATTATTATATCAGGCATACTTTTAAGACACATATATAGGGCTGATCTGTATTCAGTAAAGGTGTTCTTATATGGGTTAATTTATTTAAACCCTGTTCCTTTTGGTGGTTTTGGCGTAATGTTTTATATCCATTTCTGTCTTATATGTATTCTTTTAGCCTATCTACCATATAGCAAGCTTATGCACATGGCAGGTGTGTTTCTAAGCCCTACAAGGAATATAAGAAATGATAGCCGTGCAAGAAGACATATTAATCCATGGAATTATCCTGTTAAAGTCCATTCATATGAAGAATGGGAAAAAGAGTTTAAAGATGCCTTAAAGGAGGCAGGTATCCCGCAAGAAGGTGGTAATGGATAAACCAGACGAGATAAAAAAGACATTGAACATTGACCGTCCAGAGGGAGACTGGATGGAGTCCAAGGTGGAATTTAAAAAAGGCACATATTGTTATGGTGCTCCTTTAAAACACCAGCAATATTTAGGGCTTCCACATCAAAGAGAATGGCAGCCCCATGATCCGGACTGGAAATTGCCAGAAAACTGGAAAGAAATCATAATAGAAGGCATGAAAGGGATTCTTAAGAAAAACCGAGCATTAAAGCTCTTTATGGATATCTGTGTTCGATGCGGTGCCTGTGCAGATAAGTGTCATTTCTTTATTGGTTCAGGTGATCCTAAAAACATGCCTGTGGTTAGGGCTGAACTACTCCGTTCTGTTTACAGAAGATATTTCACCTTGCAGGGAAGATTATTCCGGCGTCTTGCAGGTGCAAGGGATTTGACTGTAGATGTCTTAAAAGAATGGTTTTATTATTTCTATCAGTGTACAGAGTGCAGGCGATGTTCCGTATACTGTCCATATGGCATTGATACCTGCGAAATTACCATGGCTGCAAGGGAACTTTTAAACCTTGTGGGTTGTAATATCCAATGGATTGTTGAGCCCGCATCAAATTGTTACAGAACAGGTAACCATCTCGGTGTTCCCCCTCATGCCTTTAAAGAAACATTAGGATTTGCTCTTGATGAGATAAGGGATATTACAGGTATAAATATAGAGGCACCTATCAATAAAAAGGGTGCTGAAGTTCTTTTTGTTGCACCATCTGCTGATTACTTTGCAAGCCCCCACTGGTATACCCTTTTAGGATATCTCATGTTGTTTCATGAGATAGGACTTGATTACACATGGAGTGCATATGCTTCAGAGGGAGGAAATTTCGGACTTTTCCATTCCACAGAGCTTGCAAAGAGACTAAATGCAAAGATATATGAAGAGGCAAAAAGATTAAAGGTGAAATGGATTTTGGGCGGTGAATGCGGTCACATGTGGAGGGTTATACACCAGTATATGGATACCATGAACGGTCCTGCGGATTTTCTTGAAGTACCCGTTTCTCCCATAACAGGCACAAGGTTCGAACATGCAAGGTCCACAAAGATGATTCATATAGCAGAATTCACAGCAGACCTGATACAGAACAATAAATTAAATCTCGATAAATCCAGAAACGATAAATGGATAATCACATTTCATGACTCTTGTAATCCCGCAAGAAGTATGGGATTATTGGAAGAGCCGAGATTTATCATCAAGAATACATGCAATCATTTCTATGAGATGCCTGAGAATACCATCAGAGAAAAGACCTTCTGCTGTGGAAGTGGAGCGGGTCTCGGGGCTGATGAAAATCTCGAGATGCGCCTTAAAGGCGGCATGCCCAGGGCAATGGCTGTAAAATATGTTAAAGAGAAATATGGAGTAAATATGCTTGCCTGTATGTGTGCCATAGATAAGGCAGCACTGCCGGCGGTACTCGATTACTGGGTTTCAGGTGTTGAGGTATGCGGCGTCCATGAACTTGTAGGAAATGCCCTTGTTATGAAAGGAGAAAAGAAGAGGGAGACAAATTTAAGGGGAGAACCATTAGAGTGAGTTTATCGAGTTGATAGAGTTTTTAGAGTTCAGAGGTTTATAGAGAAATATATTGATGAAATTATTAAGGATTTTGAAATGATAAAGATTTTAATATCTCTAATCCTATTTCTTATGGTTGTTTTTCTGCCTGTTGGTTATAATGTGTATACAGGCAAAACAGCATATATTCCTGTTTTACAGCCACCGGAACAAAGGGGAGAATGTGTTGAAAATGTTATGTTCATGAGAAAAAAGCATAGCCTTTTACTTGAAAAATGGCGGGATGCATATGTGAGGGATGGCATAAAAAGATATGTATCAATAAACGGTATCTATAAGATAAGCCTCACTGGCACATGTCTTGAATGTCATTCTAATAAAACACAGTTTTGCGATAGATGCCATGATTATTTAGGGGTTAAACCCAGATGCTGGAGTTGTCATAATATTCCTGAAAAGGTAGCTAAAAAATGAACAGAAGGGATTTTCTTAAATTTACAGGTATCCTTGCCATAGGTGTGGCAGCCCATCAGGCAATCAATATGCTTTCAGGCTCTGATGCGAGACAATCCCAGAAAAAGAGAGAGAAATGGGCCATGGCAATAAGCTTTAGTGCCTGCGTAAAAAAGGAAGGATGTAAGGCATGTATTGATGCCTGTCATTTTATCCACAATGTCCCCGAATTCGGCAATCCAAAAGACGAGATCAAATGGATATGGCAGTCACCCTTTGAAACGGTTTTTGGGGATGAAACAAATGTTTTTACAAAAAGTATGTTGAAAAATCTATCTGTTCTGTGTCTGTGCAATCATTGTGAAAATCCACCTTGCGTAAGGGTGTGTCCAACAAAGGCAACCTGGATCAGAAAGGATGGTATTGTGATGATGGATTACCATAGGTGCATTGGGTGCAGATACTGTATGGCCGCATGCCCTTATGATGCAAGGAGTTTTAACTGGAGGGAACCTGAACCGTTTATAAAGGAGATTAATCGTGATTTTCCAAGGAGGTCAAAAGGCGTGGTGGAGAAATGCAATTTCTGTGAGGAAAGGATCTCTCAAGGTTTTCTTCCTGCTTGCGTTGAGGCATGTACAGAGAGGGCGTTGATATTCGGTGATTTAAATGACTCGGATTCTGAAATTTCACGGTTATTAAGAACGAGATTCAGTATCCAGAGAAAACCTCATCTCGGGACAGATCCGAAGGTATTTTATCTATTTTGAGGTATTATGATAGAAAAGGCATTTAAAGGGACCTCAGGATATTGGCTTTGGCTTTTTTTTCTCTTTTTTTTGGTTATTGCCGGTTTTATCTCATATCTAAGGCAGCTTCACGAGGGTCTCACCATCACAGGTATGGGAAGGGATATTTCCTGGGGGTTATACATTGCAAATTTTACCTTCCTTGTGGGGATTGCAGCATCCGCTGTTATAGTTGTGTTACCCTACTATGTCCACGATTATAAAAAATTCAGTGTAGTTACAGTCCTTGGGGAATTTCTCGCAGTATCTTCGGTTATTATGACCATACTTTTCATAACAGTGGATTTGGGTATGCCATCACGGATCTTAAACGTGTTATTTTATCCTACGCCCTCTTCTTTGCTTTTCTGGGATATGGTTGTCCTTTCAGGTTATCTTGTTTTAAATCTCATTATAGGCTGGGTAACCCTTGATGCTGAAATGAAAGAGATTGAACCGCCAAAATGGTTAAAACCCCTTGCTTATATATCCATACCGTGGGCAATAAGTATCCATACCGTGACAGCATTTATATATTCTGGACTTGTTGCAAGGCCATTCTGGCATACGGCACTCCTTGCCCCCCGTTTTTTAGCCTCAGCCTTTGCATCAGGACCTTCTGTCCTTGTTATACTGTGTTATATAATGGGGTATCACGGAGCGTTTTATTTAGAAAGGGATATCATAAAAAAACTTACAACAATCATTACCTATGCTCTGGCCATACATATCTTTTTTACTTTAGCAGAGATATATACTGTATTTTATGGTAATGTCCCGGCGCATAAAACCCATTTAGAATTTCTTTTCTATGGAGTCCCATGGAATAGATTTCTTATGCCATGGGCCTGGGGTTCTATATTAGGTGCTGCTATAGCCTTTATTTTATTTTTGACTGCTTCGAAAAGAAGGGACGATGTTACCTTATTCGCCAGCCTCCTTACAGTATTCTCCATATGGGCGGAAAAAGGATTGGGCCTTGTCATAGGTGGTTTTGTGCCTACAGTCCTTTATAAATTTCCAAAGTATATTCCCACATTATACGAGGTGCTCATAACTTTTGGGATCTACGGGGTAGGGGCTATCATACTTACCATACTGTTCAAAATGGCTGCCTCGGTGAGGCAGGGTAACTGACTCTATGACCTGAAAAGGTTTTTAATGGTGTCAAGGAGTTCTCTTGCAGTATAAGGTTTATCGAGAAAACCATCTATATGATGTGATTTTAAAGATTCTTTCTGCTTTTCATTCATAAATCCGCTGGATATCAAAATCTTCACATCCTTTTTTATGTTTCTCACTTCCCTTAAAACCTCATCTCCCTTTTTTCCGGGCATGATCATATCAAGGATAACGATATCTATGGTGTCATAGTGATTTTTGAACAATTCTACTGCCTCATAGCCATCTTTTGCCTCGATAACCTGGACACCAGCACTTTTCAATACACCTTTTAAAAAGTCCCTTATGACGGTCTCATCATCCACAATAAGGGCTCTAATATTGAGATTAAATTCTTCTTGATTTATGTCTTTTTCATCGTTCAATGATTGGGTGTAGTTATTAGTACTGGCAACAGGGAGATAAACTGTAAACTTTGTGCCTTTTTCAAGTTTGCTATCTATCTCTATTATACCCCCGTTATTCCTTGTGAGTTTTTTTGCAATGTAGAGTCCCATGCCAAGACGATGCTCGTCTTTTTTTGTAGTAAAAAAAGGCTCAAAGACCCTGTTTATTATATCCTTACTCATACCAGGACCATTATCCTCTATCTCAACAAAGACAAACCCTTTTTTATTTTTAAACTCTTTGTATCCTGTAGAAATTGTCACATTACCTTTACCTTCCACAGCATCTTTTGCATTCAGAAGAATATTTAAAAGAATATTCTGGATATCCCCTTCATTACCTTTAACAGGGGGTAACATCTCTGTTAATTTTTTATTAACGGTTATATCCCTGTAACTCTCCTTAAATATAAGGGCAAGGTCTTCTATTATGGCATTTATATCAACAATGGCACTTTTTCTATTCTGTCTTTTCGCAAAACCCAAAAGGTGATGTGTTAACTTTGCGGCCCTCTGGGCAGCGTGTTCTATGGCAAGGGTATACTTTAAAAGCCTGCTTTCTTTTTCGAGGAAATTCTTCATAAGGGACGCATAACCCATAATACCTGTTAATATGTTGTTGAAATCATGGGCAATGCCTCCAGCAAGAAGACTTAAATTTTCCATATTTCTCAACTGTGACCTATATTCATGTTCAATTTTTTCTTGAGAAACATCCTGTAGTAAAAAACATTTGATTTTTCCATTTCTACCATTCTCATCTTGAAATAAAGGAAAACTTCTCAATTTGAATATATTGTAATTCCCTCCAGAAATAAACTCTACTTTTCCCTCTATGGGAAAACTGCTTTCAAGGATATGGGTATCTATTTTAAAAATATTTGTAAACCGTTCACCTAATAAAAGTTGGTCATCTATGGAAAAAACTTCAACTGCCTTTTTATTTGCATATTGGATATCATATGTATCATTTAAAATGAAGACCGGCTCCGGGAAGAAATCTAGGGCCTTTTTATAGAACATTTCTTTATTATGGCCTTCATAATCAGGCTCTGATTTTATATTTAATAAAACAAGTTTGTTAAAAATATTGCATAGTAATTTAAGCTCTTTTAAAAATGAATCGGGAATGATCCATTTTCTCTTTGTGGCAAATATCAGATAACCAATTATTTCTGTTTTTATGTTGCTCAATGGATAAATGTAAATTAAACTGTAGCCGAATCTATCATTTAAAAGGCAAGGACTCTTGCTTTCAGAGTAAAATTCACTGATTGTTTCGAGTTCAATATTATCTGGTGTTTTGTCTAAACTCAAATAACTATATTCTCTGTTTTTTTTACCTTCGATTACGATTTTACATGTCTCAAAGGGTAATTCTTCTAAAAATATGGTAGGTGATTCTTGGATTAAGCTCATTCCCTTGTCAAAAATATTGATAATACGAATTAATACAGAATAATTTTTTATCGCCCTTTCAAAAAAATCCCATTTAAAATCCGGTTGTTCATTATATGAATTTTTATTTTGCATAGGTGATTATATTTAATAACTCCATATTTTTTTCCAGTTCTGAATCAATATTGTTTTTTTCATTAAGCAAGATTAATTTTTCAGGATAACCATTTGTTTCCTTACAATAGAAAAAGTTATCGGCTATCATGGTGTTTTTAACGAGCATCTGTTCTTTTTCGTTACTGAATTCGAAATTATGATGATATTTGATCATTGCAGTAATGGCATCGGGAAGTTTCCATTTTTTTGCTATTATATAACCTATTTCTTGATGGTCTATCCCGAAAATTTCATTTTCAACTGTGCATTTCTCTTTTTCATTTGATATGAGATCATTAATTTGTCTATCATAGTCTTCTATTTCAGAATAAAACACAATCTTTCCTATATCATGGAGTAATGCCCCTATGTAAGCAATTTGAGGGTTGCCATCAAGGGTCTTTTCAGTCAAAACCCTTGCAGATGTTGCAACAAACAATGAATGGTTCCAGAATCTGAATAGGTCTTTGAATTTTAACTTATCTTTCAAACCGTTCATTAAAGTTAGACATAATATAACATTTTTAGTCTCCTCAAGGCCTATGTTCATTAGCGCTTGATGGAGGTCGTATATAGGATAACCCCTGTTGTAATATGCTGAATTTGCAATACTTAATATCTTTGCTGAAAGCGCAGGGTCCTGATACAAGATCTTGTAAATATCGTTTATAGACGAATTAGGGTCTGTTATTAAAAAGATGATTCTATCAACAAGGCATTTTAAAGAAGGGGCTATTTTTATTTCAAATGCCTTATTTAAAAGCCTTTCCTGTATTGATTTATCAAACAAATTATCGTTCACAGTTAATTTTCCGTAATAATCGTATACAATTTCTTTATAATTTTTATCGTTTAAAAATAGAAAAACTTAAGGGCAAAAATGTATTTTTTTAATGTTTTAATGAAAAGGGGAGGTTTAATCCCAGCATTTTATATTATTGACAATAGATATTTTCACCGATATTATAAAATCATGACGGGTTTAACCCCTAAAGAGATAAGATATATGATAAGAGAAGGCACATGGGATAAACCAACGGCTGGATTAGCACCTGGATATGCCCAGA
>JAOAFK010000205.1 GCA_026416315.1 Syntrophorhabdaceae bacterium
CGTAAACTCGATTGCCTTTATCCTTTTGTTGCCCTCCCGATTAAAGATCTCACCTTTACATCTGTTTCCACAACGGGTATCCCTAATGCCCTTGAATAGACACTCACCACATCATCCCTTGAATTGTTTTCAATAATATCAGAGGAGAAGGCAACCATGTCTCTCTGGAAGAGGAGAATAACAGTTGAACTGCCGGGTCTAAAGAGACTCTTTGGCTGCCCCTTTTTTAAAAACATCCCTTTTGTTATTCTCTGGCGGTTTTCATATTTTTCAGCGCTATAACACTGGACAACATCACCTATGAGTAGGGCAACAACTTCTATCATGGCAACAAGACCTACATGTGTACCCCCTTCAACATCCGTATCCAAAATGGTTATGAAACGTCTGTTCTTCGAGTAAGGCGAGCAAATTGTCACGAGCACTTCAGGATGACAGGAGTGATAACCCCCTTCTATACAATAGAAATCCTTTACAATACCTGAAACAGGAAGATGGTTATAGTGATATTTATCAGGGGTGAGCCTGAATATGGCGAAATTTCCATCCTTAAAGGCCTTTATCCATCTCTTTTTATCAACACCGATCAGTTCTTCATACTGAAAAAATTTGTCCTTTATATAAAAAATACCTGGCTCATTTGATCTGCCAACATATACTTTTGAATCAGAAGGAGCAACCACTGTGTCCACATCATCAGACATAGGTCGAACCTCCCAGTATCTTATCTTTCTCTCGAAAATCTTTCTCGGTGTGTCCAGTGATTCCGGTGGCTCCAAGCATTCTGTATAATCGATTCCTATTTTATCCATAAATGCCTTTGTTCTTGTTATCTTTGAACCGATGAAAGAATCATAGTAGATAAAACCGAGGATACTGCATAGCCTTTTTGAATTTAACATTTTATATATCAAGGATGAGCCTTCCCTTGCCCGGGAGTACAAAAACTTTATCACCTTATCGCCGTAGAGGGTCTCTTTTTTTATCTCCTGGGTATGTCTGTCTATAAATTGATGCATTTTACCTTTCCTTTATGGATTTATCTTTTGCTTCGAACTCTTTTATATCATTGTGCACCGTTAATACGATAAGCTGGATAAGCCTTTTTATTTCATCCTCGGGTAGTTTCTCTTCTAACAGATCCTTTTTTCTTTTTAATAAGAAAAGAGTGGCCGATAAATCTCCGAGGATGGATTTTAAAGAATCCTTAAAAGCACAACCGCTGCATAAGAGATGGGAATCCATTTTTTTGAATTCATCAAGCACTACAGAATAAGCCTCTTCCAGGTGTTTTCTTCTTAATGTATTTCTATAGTATTTTTCTGCCTCTATATTGAATTCATCACCGGATAACTGGAGGGGGTTTTTCTTTTTCTTATCTTTTAATATCCCCTGGGTTATTCTTGCCCCTGCTGAGAAGATCTCTGGTTGTTCAATCCTTTCTTTCAATGAAACAATAGTTTCTTCAAGCCCCATCAACTCAATTAAATCTTTTGCATCATCCATTATAATCTTTACAAGGGCCTTATTGTATTCTCTGCCATAAATTCTAATATAGCCTGGATAACGCCTGCTAAAGCGGGATTTTTCTGTATTTTTTAAAATTCTCAACATGAATTTGTTATGCGTGTCCTTTTTTATATAAAATGTAGGGATTCCAATGGCAGTCCCAAAGAATATCTGCCTTCTCTCGCTCTCGATTGTAGGGTCATCGGGTATATGCCTATGGGTGATACCGTAAAAAAATATGTATTTGTATGCAAGGGCAGTAAGAAGTATCTGGAGGCTTACAGCCTCACCCATATCATTTAGAATACTATCAAAAATGCTATAATAGCGGCCCTCAAAACCTGAAAAACCTTTTTTGCTGTATTCTCTTAATCTGTAAAGAAAATATGGAGACATATTTGTATCGAATATTCCCAAGGTAGCCAAATCGGTTTTTAATCTTTTGTCATTATCTATGGTTCCATCAAGGCCGGGGCTCTGTTCTGTAGATAAAAGACATATAAGATAATCGATAAGGCGAAAATCAATAACAAAATCCCCTTTTAGTCTTAAAACAATACTTAATAATCTATCGAACCAGTGGGGGCCAAAAGGGGTAATGGACTGGCCGAATAATTTGATGTGTGCCTTTTTCTTCCATCGTCTCCAGATCATACGCAAATGGGTATAATCAAGCTCATGGGGTAAAAAACCAAGGGCCTTTTCGGGATGAAAATCCCAGAAATCAAGCCTGTAAGGAGAGGCTGAATATGTTCCCACAAAAAGGGGTAAAAAGTGCTCCACTATCTTTATAACGAGATCCCCGATATATTTCTCATCGGCATTTCCAAACCCTGAATATGGGTTATAAAGAAGATGCGCAAGTTTTTTACTCCCGATACTTATATGGGTACCGTTATTTGCAAGGGAGATATTGGAAATATTTGGTAGCACTATAAGATTCCTTGTTATAATGCCTGCCTCTTTTAATTTTGATATGGTGTTCAAATGGCTCCTCGATAAGACCTGATGACAGAGTTCCATATAATGAAATTTTTCTTCTCCCTTATCCCAGCCAGAAAGACAGGGATTCATAAATAGTTCCCTGTAAAAATAGTCTGATATGATACTGTTTAATCTTTTTTGTCTTATGGGTGGATGGGATGAAAGATATAGATATATATGCTGTCCTCGCTCAGAGAGACCAAAACGTCTGTTTGCATACATAATGAGAAGTTGTGTGAGGAAATAGCGTTTCAGCATTTCCCTTGCTGCACCGCAACCCAAACCATTTGTTCTGTCTAAATGCACAGGCGTAAAAGATAGTATTTCAGGAGATGTGTTGTCGTTTATTAAAAAAGATAACATTCTGTTTCCTGTTGATTTTATAAGTTCAGGGGCATGTTCATCGCATATGGTTGCATCTGCAAGGCCCAACTTTAATACATAGCTTACAGGGATACGAAGGTATTCCTCTCCGTTCACCCATTTGATAAATTTATTTAAATCACTTCTTTTTCCTTCAGAAGGCTTGGTCTTATCATAGCTTAAATCATATTCAACCAATAGATTCAACCTGTTACCGAGCAGTCTCCTCGGAAACCTCACCCAGCTATTATCCCATACCTTTTCATGATTCCCCTGCAGGTATCTGTCCAGTTCAGATATGATCTTTTTAGATGCATCCCCTGATTTTATCCTTCTCGTTATATTCTTATAATAACTCGATTCTGCAATCTCCAGGGGCAAGTCCACATCTTTGCTTTCCCCTACCACAACTGTTTGAAATTCATTTTCAATGCCAGCTGTAACATCACCGATTGAAAATGGTAAAGTTTCTATAAGACTTTCGTCTGATTTGGTATCTATAGACATAACTGTAAGTAAATCTTTTAAATATTCAGCGTTTGGAGAGGGCACAACGGTATCTTTTGGATTTTTAACAGCAGGTAGTCCCATAGAATCCATTAATTTTTAATGTTTGCATGTCACAGGTAATATATAGACAGAGTGTTAATCTTTAATTAAAAATTGATAAATTTTTTGTTAATTGAGATTGATTTTTGGTCCATAAAGGAGGGCTCATATTAACAGAAATTTCTTTAAAAATTTATTTTCCTTTAACAAATTCAATATAACATTTTGATAATTTTTAAAAAAGAGGTGATTATGAACCACTGGATGGAAATTCTTGGTTTACATTATAAAAAGATAAAAGATAAGTATCCACATGATAGATTGTTAATTGTATTTGACATCGATGGAACCATCCTTGATATGAGGTTTATCATACATTATGTGCTCAAACAATTCGATAAAAAACACAACACAAAATATTTCAGGGGTATAAGAATATCCGATATCGATTTCCATGAAGCACATCTTATATTGCTGCTCAACAGGTTATCCATAAAAGAAAATGACCAGAAATATATCCTCTCCTATTATGAGAACATGTTTCTCCCAACCCTAACGATAAAAAAGGCAAATAAACCTTTCAGAGGAGTCTTTGAAATATTAAGGTGGTTTCAAATGCAGCCCAATACCTTCACTGGTCTGAATACAGGCAGACCCGAGTCACTCCGCTTCAAAACCCTCTCATCATTGAACCTTCTCGGAAAAGACCAGGGCGTTCAATTCAGCAATAGACTCTTATTTATGAATAATATGGGTCTAGACGGAAATATTCCTCATATAAAAAAGAGGGGTATAGAATACTTTCAAAAACTTGGCTACAAGGTCTTTGCCTTTGTGGACAATGAGCCTGAAAATTTAAAGGCTGTGGCTGAAATAGACAGGCGGGGAGAAATACTCCTTCTCCAT
>JAOAFK010000209.1 GCA_026416315.1 Syntrophorhabdaceae bacterium
TGAATCCGCATCAGAAACACTTGAAATTGTTTGTGCTGGAATAGGTGGAAGGGGCGTACTTCTTGCATCTACACTTTTGATAGAATGTGCCGTGGATGCAGGTATGGCTGCAATTGCTTCAGATGAATATGGCATGAGCCAAAGGGGTGGTTCTGTAGTATCCCATGTTAAGGTGGGCAATGCAAAAAGTCCTATTGTTGGTAGAGAAAATGCCCATGTGCTTCTTGCCTTTGAAGAGAGTGAGTTTTTCAGAAACATAACTTTTTTGAGAAGAGGCGGCCTAACTATAGTAAACAGTAAAAACACAATCATACCAGAATCTGTAGATGGGGTTTTTAAAAAAAGAGGTATTAGATATTTTTTAATTGATGGGGATAAAATTGCAAAGGAAAAAGGGATGATTCAGGCATCGAATATGGCAATACTTGGCTTTTTTTCTGCATTCTCCATAGGGCCATACAATTTTGATTTATTAAGAGAGGCAATAAAGAAGAAGGTAAAAGAAAATCTTGTACGAAAAAACCTTGAGGTATTTGAGGAGGGTTATAAAAAAGCAAAATCCATAATTTAATTCATTCATACAGAGGAGGTTTTTTTGAAACAACAGGAGGTCATGATTGGAAATTTTGCGATTGCCAGGGGTTTGATTGAGGCAGGAATTGACCTTGCCGCAGCATATCCGGGCACACCGAGTTCAGAAATACTGCCAGGTATTATAGAGTTTAATAAAAGGGAAAAGGGAAAGGTATATGCTGAATGGTCTGTGAATGAAAGGTGTGCCATTGAGGTAGCTATTGGCGCAGCTTTAACAGGAAAAAAGGCAGCGTGTATGATGAAGCAGGTGGGGCTTAATGTGGCATTCCCACCATTTACATCACTTGATGAAATCAAGATAAGAGGTGGTCTTGTCCTTGTGGTATGCGATGACCCAGGGCCACAATCATCACAGACAGAACAGGATACAAGGCTTATATCAATCCTTATGGATATCCCTTTTTTTGACCCTTCCTCTCCGAATGAGGCAGCTGATATGGCGTATTATGCCATGAACTACTCCTTTGAGCATAAAATCCCTGTTATCATCCGTTCAACTCACAGGGTCAGCCATTCAAGGGAGGCGGTGCCTATTTTTCCTCCAGGAACAAGGGTTGTTCATTTAAAGGAAGGGGTATTAAACATACCCAATGATAACTGGAATTTAAAAGGTCAAAGGCTGGGCATTGTTTCTTCTGGCATGACCTATTCTACAACATTAGATGTGCTAAAAGAAATGGACCTAGCCAGTACCATACCGGTATACAAGGTCTCAGCTGTCATGAAAGGGAAAACTGAAGGGGTAAAACATAAGGGTATGGTTGATTTTGCCGATAAGGTAGAAAATGTCCTTTTTCTTGAGGAGACAGATGCGGTATTAGAGCTTTTATTGGGTAAAAATAAAAAGGTACTCGGGAGAAAGAGCGGCCATGTACCATCTGCCGGAGAACTTACATACAATGTGATAAGGGATGTGATAGGAAATGTGTTACAGTCATTAAACATAGAAGTAAAGAAATTCATACCAGATCTTGAAATTGAAAATGCAATAAAGGGCATAGATATCCCTCAGAGACCACCGAAATTATGTGCAGGATGCCCACACAGGGCAACCTTTTATGCCATGAAAAAGGCCTATCCGGATGCCATATTCCCGGGGGATATTGGATGTTATACCTTGGGCACATCCCTCGGTGCAGTGGATACGTGTATTGACATGGGTGGTGGTATAAACCTCGCATCCGGTTTCTATGATGCTTATAATCAGGATGGGGTTTCTATTCCCATTATAGCAACAATAGGTGATTCCACATTTTTTCATGCTGGTATAACACCCCTGTACGACGCTGTGAAAAAAAATAAAAGATTCATCCTTATAATTATGGATAATGAAACCACTGCCATGACAGGTATGCAGCCTACACCTCAAACAGGCATAACAGCCCAGGGTGAATCGAATAAGCCGATTCTTATTGAAGAACTCGTCAAATCGTTCGGTGTAGATTTTTTAAAGATTGTAGACCCTTATAATGTCCCTTTAATGACAGAGACTATAAAAGAGGCCTATAATTTTCTGTCCTCTGGAAGGCATAAGCGCGCCCCAGCAGTCATCATTGCAAGAAGGGAATGCATTTTATCTGCAAAGGGTAAAGAAAAGCCAAAATTTGAAGAGATTCCCCTTGAAAAGGAATGCATTGGTTGCAGGACATGCATTGACTATTTCGGTTGTCCTGCAATTCTCTTTGATGATGAAGAGAATAAAGTCATAATAGATGATGGATTATGTTCAAAATGTGGGGTGTGCCTTTATGTATGTCCCATGATTTAAAGACATCGTGAATAAAAGGTTATCCATAATCATTATTACAAAAGA
>JAOAFK010000003.1 GCA_026416315.1 Syntrophorhabdaceae bacterium
ATTACAGGTTCTTTATATATTGTGGGAGAGGCAAAAAAACTATTAGATGAGGTTTTTTAGTTATATATTCCTTTTTTCAGCATTTTTTCTGGCCATTCTATCCCAAAACGGAGAGGCAAAAAAGATCGATTTAAAATCCCCCCTTGATAGACCAGTTGAGATATCCGCCCGTTCTCTTGAATACAACAAGGAAAAGGGGTTATATACTGCAAAAGGTAATGTTGAACTCGCTGAGGGCGAAAGGATCCTTAAGGCTGATTTTATTGTTTATAATGAACAAACAGGTGATATTGAAGCCCAAGGGAATGTAGTCTTTCAGGAAGATGGTGATACCCTTCAATGTGATAGTCTTAAGATTAATATTTTTACAAAGACTGGAATTATAAATAGGGGTAAAATCTTTATAAAAAAAGGTAATTTTAATATTTTCGGAGAGCAAATAGAGAAAACAGGTGATGTAACATACAGGATAAAAGGCAGTGAGATTACAACATGTGATCCAAAATTGCCAGAGTGGAAGTTTTACGCAAAAGATGTGGACTTAACCATTGAAGGCTATGCAAAGACAAAAGGCACAGTATTTTATATTCTGAACAAGCCTGTGTTTTATCTGCCATATGGCATTTTTCCTGTTAAGACAGAAAGGCAGTCCGGTTTTTTGATGCCCCTGTTTCAGGCATCATCAAAGGATGGGATGGTCATTAAGAATTCCTTTTTCTGGGCTATTGCAAAAGACAAAGACGCAACCCTTTCTCTTGACTACATTGAACAGAGAGGGTTTAACTTTGGCACCGAATTCAGATACCATCTCACAGAAGATACAAAGGGTATCTGGTATGGAGCAATAATGGATGATAAAAGCTATAATCACTCGAGATACAGAATAAAGGGCATGCACGAACAGGATTTTCCCTTGGGTATGAAGATGAAAATGGACATTGACCATGTATCGGATATTGACTATCTGAAAGATATGTCCACAAAGTTCAGTGAGAGAAGTGAGAGTCAGTTAAAATCTACTGTATATTTTGAAAAACCACTCAGCAGTTCCCTTTTTACCTATGAACTCGCATATTTTAAAAATCTCCTTGTAAAGGATAATGATATGACATTTAAATATGCACCTCATATGACATATTTTACAGAATCATTTCCTTTTATACAGGGTTTTTTCTTTTTTGACCTCTCTTCCAGTCTTACAAATTTTTATAGAGAAACAGGTGATAGATATTCAAGGCTTTCCTTTGAGCCGAAGGTACAATTTCCATATGCATGGAATGGCCTAAATTTTTTATTCAGTGGTAAGATGTATGAGACAGATTATCTAATACACAGGGCAATTGATGATTCAAAAACCACCAGAAGGCGTCAGACCTTCAAGATTGAAGGGAATTCAAACATACAACTTGTTAAGGATTATTACAGGGATAGGACATCGGGTTATCAGAGCCTTATTAAACCTGAAATAAAATATATATTTATTCCGAACTCATCCTTCAGGGATCTACCATATATTGACCCCTATGACAGGATACTCAAGACAAATGTCATTACGTATTCTTTAAACCATTTCTTGACTGAATTTAAAAGGGGAGAAAATAAAGAAATATCCCTTTTCCAGATTGAGCAGACCTATGGCCTTTCGGGAATCTTACAGCCATCCACCCTGTATGAAGGATACGGAAAAAGATTTTCCGATGCCAAGGCGAGGTTGACCTTTATCCTGAACAATGAATTATCCCTTATCCATGAGAGTGTCATTAATGTATATGGAGAGGGTTACAAAAAGGTAAATAATACCTTCAGCTATAATCGCCCTGGTATGTATAATATGAACCTTTCTCATTCTTACACAAAATCTCTTGATAATCAATTATTTGCAGATCTGGGGGCTACTTACAAAGTTATAGACGGAAGATACCAGATAAGGTATTCTATAAAAGATGGAATGTGGATAGACACTTTATATCAAATTGTTTATCATCCCGGTTGTTGGGCCGTTACCCTGACATTACAACAGACAAAAAGGCCGAGGGATACAAGCTTTAAATTTGCCTTCGACCTCGCTGGAATAACAAAGATGAAATAGGAGGTTTTTTATGAAAGGTATTGTTCTTGCCGGTGGACTCGGTACAAGATTATATCCCCTTACAAAGATTACAAACAAGCACCTTCTACCCATATATGAAAAACCCATGATATACTATCCCATTGAAACCCTTATAAATGCGGGTATAACAGATATCATGATTGTCACAGGTGGAAATCATGCAGGGGACTTCTTAAGACTTATGGGAAACGGCAAAGAATTCGGCCTCAAGCATATAAACTATACATATCAAGAAGGTGAAGGTGGTATTGCCGCTGCGCTTTCCCTTGCAGAGTATTTCGCAGATGGTCAGCCCATATGCGTGATCCTTGGGGATAACATAATAGAGAAAAATATTATAAAGGCCGTTTCGGATTTTAAAAAACAGAAAAAAGGTGCAAAGATCATGCTAAAAGAGGTGCCAGACCCGGAGAGGTTCGGTGTAGCAGAGATAGTGAACGGTAAACTGGTGGGTATAGAAGAGAAGCCAAAAAAACCAAAGAGTAACCTTGCTGTCATAGGTATTTACATGTATGATGAGAGGGTGTTTGATATTATAAGAACCCTTAAACCATCTCAGAGGGGTGAACTTGAGATTACGGATGTAAACAATGCGTATGTAAGAGAGGGCACCATGACATGGGAGATGCTCAAAGGCTGGTGGACCGATGCAGGAACATTTGAATCGCTATTGAGGGCAAATATCCTTGTGTCTCAGACAGGGGCAAATAACCTCGATTAGTTCAGGAGGTGAAGATGATTAAAGATGTGAAAGTAAAAGAATTAAGATTGATACCTGATGAGAGGGGTAGATTGATGGAGATACTTCGATGTGATGATGAAGAATTCATAAAATTCGGTCAAGTATACATGACAACCACATATCCTCATGTGGTTAAGGCATGGCACTATCATAAATTACAGGATGATTTTATTGTATGTGTGAAGGGCATGCTAAAGCTTGTCCTATACGACGATAGAGAGGATTCACCCACAAGGGGGGAAGTTAATGAATTTTTTTTGGGCGATTATAGGCCTATACTTGTTAAGGTACCAAAGATGGTATGGCATGGATGGAAATGCATAAGTGAAGAAGAAGCACTCATTATAAATATCCCTACAGAACCCTATAACAGGGAGAACCCTGATGAATACAGAATAGATCCCCATGTGAATAATATACCTTACAACTGGGAGAGAAAAGATGGATAATAAAACCATTCTTGTAACAGGTGGATGTGGTTTTATAGGCAGCAATTTTATAAGATATATGCTCCATAAGTATCCTTACAATATCATTAACCTTGATAAACTTACCTATGCAGGTAATCTCGAAAATCTAAAAGACATGGAAAACGATGAGAGGTATAGATTCATAAAGGCAGATATCGCAGATAAAAAAGAGATGGAAAAGGTGTTTGAGGAACACGAGATCTACGGGGTTATAAATTTTGCAGCAGAATCCCATGTGGATAGAAGCATCATGGATGCCGATGCATTTATAAAGACCAACATAAACGGAACATTTAACCTTTTAGAGATTGTTAAGAAAAAGGGCATAAAGATTTTTGTACAGATCTCTACTGATGAGGTATACGGTTCTTTAGGCCCAGAAGGTAAGTTCAGAGAGGATACACCCCTTTCTCCCAACAGTCCCTATTCAGCATCAAAGGCCTCGGCAGATATGCTTGTCCTTGCATATCACCACACCTTCGGTTTACCCGTTATGGTCACACGATGCTCCAATAATTATGGACCCTATCAATTCCCTGAAAAATTGATCCCCTTAATGATTACCAATGCATTAACAGATATGGAACTACCCGTCTATGGCGACGGATTGAATATAAGGGACTGGATACATGTAGAAGACCACTGCGAGGCTATTGATCTTGTTTTTCACAAAGGTAAAGCAGGTAATATTTACAATATTGGCGGTGAAAATGAAAGAACAAACATTGAGATTGTAAGACTCATCCTTGACATATTGGGAAAACCCTATAGCCTTATTAAATTCGTGAAAGACAGGCCAGGTCATGACAGAAGATACGCTATCGATTGCACCAAAATAAAGAAAGAGCTTGGCTTTATTATAAGAAGGGATTTCAAAAAAGGTATGGAAGAGACAGTGAGATGGTATATAGAAAATAGGACATGGTGGGAAAGGATAAAAAGCGGTGCATATCTTGAATATTATGAAAAGATGTACAAAAACAGATAATATTGATGAAGGCAATTTTTTTTTCTGATGTGCATCTTGAAAAAGATGAAAATAATAAGAAACTTGTTGT
>JAOAFK010000008.1 GCA_026416315.1 Syntrophorhabdaceae bacterium
TGATATTATTGAAAACAATTCAAGGGATGATGTGGTGAGTGTCTATTCAAGGGCATTAGGGATACCCGTTGTGGAAACAGATGTAAAGGTGAGATCTTTAATCGGGAGGGCAACAAAAGGATAAAGGCAATCGAGTTTACGTAGGGTGTAGAGTTTAAAGGGTTTATAAAGTTGTCGATTATGTGAGGCAATAAAATGTTTGACGAGTTGTTTATAGGTTTATTGTGCTTTTTGTGTTTGTTACTCCAATTATGGGCATTTAAAAATTTACCGAAAGAAAGGTGGCAGATTCTTGCATCCATTCCTGTAAAAAAACGATATGACGGCAGTTGGTCGGGGGTAAACATAACATACTACGGCCTTTTTATTGCCTTTTCTTATATCTCTGCTATTACCTTATTTTTTTTACTTCTCAGCGCTCTCTCATTTAATTTTTATGCAATACTCTTTATAAGCACACTTATAGGGATAATATGTATCCCAGCTTCTAAATTCATTGCAAAAATAGTGGAGAGAAAAAAACACACATTTACAGTCGGTGGCGCATCTTTTACAGGCATTATACTTGCCCCATGGATATCTTTAATGCTCACAACCTCATTTTTTTCTTTTGTAAATCTTGAAAAACAAATGATTATTCCAATACTTGCAAGTCTTGTTATTGCATATGCCTTTGGAGAAGGCATAGGAAGGCTTGCCTGCATCAGCTTTGGCTGCTGCTATGGTAAACCCATCAATTCTTGCGGACCTATTGTAAAACGATTATTAAAAAATTTCGCATTTTCTTTTGAAGGGAAAACAAAAAAGGCTGTATATGTACATGGTTATGAAAATGAAAGGCTTGTGCCTATTCAGGCCATAACCTCAATTATTAATGTAGGGTCTTCAATCTGTGGGATGTATCTTTTTTTGAAGGGTTTTTATTTAACCTCTTTTATAGGAGTGATAATTACAATTCAACTCTGGAGGATTATATCAGAATTTTTAAGGGCTGATTACAGAGGTGGGGGTAAAATATCTACATATCAGGTGATGAGTTTATTCGGTATGATTTACGCTCTATTGTGCAGCATATTTATGCCAGAGGCATCATCTAAATTGCCTGATTTAAAAGCCGGAATTATTGGTATCTGGAATCCTTTTTTTGTTTTAATGGTGACTAGTCTTTGGTGGATTATAATTTTATATTTCGGGAAAAGCAAAATTATTGTCTCGAGTATAGAGTTACACATAGTGAAAGAGAATATATAATTCTAAACCTTTTATTGTGATGACTTAATCGCCACCGCATAATATTAGCTAAATTCGTGCCTATCTAAAATTTAACAAAAATTTCATTGAATTTTAATTTCCATTTAACAGAAGAAAGGTATTCTTTTCCCCAATTTTAAGGGATTTAAAAAAATAAATTGCACTTAACGAAGACAGCATATGAAGGAGGTGATGAGGGCAGTGCGTGATGAATGCAGTGTTAGATGAAAAAAACAAAAAATAGAGAGAAGTTGTTCAAGTTAAAAGTAGTAATAACTATTTATATAAAAATTTAAAAATTAGGAGGAAATATCTATGAATATATCAAATAGACTTTACAACATGAAAAATAAAATTCTTTTTTTATTCTTTGCCTTTATCGTATTTTTTCATTGTATAAGCTTTGCTGAAACAGGGGATCCTGCCATAGATACACTTATCAAAAAAATGGAAGAAAAGGGGATTATAGAAAAAAATGAGGCACAAAAACTTGAGGAAGAGGTTAAAAAAGCAGTAAAGGAAAGAGATAAAAGAATAGCCAAGGATATAAAATTGCCTTTTGAAATAAAAATGAGGTTTCAGCCAAGGTTTGACTATGGAGACTTGCTGATAAATGATAATAACAAATATGCAACGGAATCAGACCTTTATATGAGGAGAATCAGATTAACTGTTTCAAAGGATTTTGAGAAGCCCCCATTTGGTAAAAAGATATGGACTTCTATAACCCTTGATGCAGACAAATTCGAGATGGATTTTGATAAGGGTGCAAGAAAGGACCCCGATAAGAAAATAAATATAAATACCTTGGAAGCAGGCTGGGCTTTTTTAGATGAGTTCGGATTATATTTCGGATATGACATCCCCCCTTATTACAGAAACACATCTTCGGGGAAACAGTTGACCCTTGATAGCCTACCCAATATTATATCTGCTTCTGATAAAATTACTGGTGGATACCAGGTACACTTACGTTTATTCGGACAGTTTTTTGAAGGTATTGTAAAATATATGCTTGCCTATGGTGATGGGGCAAACAGCTTAAGTAAACTCAAAGATATTGACAGTGCCGCTACTGCTGTTAGGAAAAAAAGCTGGGGAGATTTTTATTCTGCGAGGATAGAATTTGCACCACCTGGATTAGTAGAAAAAGGATGGGATGATACCAATATGGCTAAAGAGAATTTTCTTGCATTAGGAATAGGCACAGCTGTTTCGGGAAAAAAGAGATATACAGCTGGTGCTGGTAATCCTGATGTGAACGTAAAGACATCAATCTTCAATATTGACCTTTCAGGTAGATATAGGTTTGGCGAAGCCTCAATTACAGGTTCTGGAGGGTATATGACATTAAATAAGAATTACAGTTATAAAAAAGATGAATCACCTAAAGGTTATTATATACAGGCAGGTTTTCTATTCCCTGGCAAGATTCTCTTTGGTCAATTTGAGCCTGTAGCAAGATATGATGTTTATGACAGTGATAAGGCAGGGGCAAATAAAACCAAAGAAAAAGCTTTAATCTTGGGATTTAACCATTACTTTTCAAAACATAATCTAAAATGGGGATATAACTATGTTCAAACAAAATATGATAAAGATGTAAGAGTTGCGGCGAATGACAGCACAAGAAGGGTTCATCAGGTGCAATTTCAATATGAATTTTAAAAATACTGAGGTTTTAACTACTTAAAAACATTAGATAATATGAAAAAAAGATTACCCCGCCAGAAAAGGCGGGGTAATATATTAAAAATTAAAATTAAAAATTTTTTAATGTTTTTTTAACTTTTAACAGCTTGTTGAAAAGATTTCTATACCATTTGCAAAGGTTTTGATAATACGGGGTATGCCGAAAGAAATATCAACGAGGATAAAATCCGCATCTTTTCCTATTGAAATTGAGCCTTTTTTATCAGAGATACCAACAGCAGTTGCGGGGTTAAGGGAACACATACGGACTGCCTGTGGAAGACTACAGATCCCATTGTTGACAAGTGTGAAAATGGCATGGAGTATTGCCGATGGTGCATAGTCTGAACAAATAATATCACAAATGCCTTGAGCAATCGCTTCTCTTGCGTTGAGATTTTTTAATTGGGAGTTTCCCCTGACAATGTTAGGCGCCCCAACACATACGTGTATACCATGTTCCATTGCATACCTCGCAGCATCTAAATTAACAGGAAATTCAGATATGGTTACCCCCATTTTTAATAATTGACAAATCTTATTTGCTGAATCATCATCATGAGATGCAAGCACAATATTTTGTTCTCTGCATAGTTTAATAATAAATTCAAGGGCCTCTGCCACGCCGTTATTCTTTGCATCCATCTTTCGTTTTATAATATTATCAAGCTCCCTATCGGTCTTCTGATAAACCTTTCCATAGTATTCTTTGTAAGAGGTTATTTCTTTGAATTGGCCCTGACCGGGTGTATGGTCCATTATGGACAGAAGATCGATTTTCCCATCTTCTATGAGCTTTTTTAGATGGGGTATGGCTGCATAATCTGTTATTTCATAACGGGCATGTATTTTTGCGTGTACTGTAAGCATGTTTTTTAACCCGTGTATTCTCTCTATTATGCTTGCAGCCATGCTATTTGAACGAAGGCCCACCTCCATTTCAGCAAAGGAAAGGGAATAGTAAGTTGTTGTGATTCCACATGCTGCAAGTTTTTTATCTAATTCGAATAAAGCATAATCAACAGGGAATAAGGTATTAGGTCTTGGCTCGATCTCTTTTTCTATTGCATCGCTGTGAATATCTATAAAACCAGGAAAAAGATACTTATTTGTGCCATCAATGACATGTCCTTTCCACGATTTATCGCCGTATACAATGTCTGTTATAGTACCGTTGTTTATATAAACAGACGCATTTGTTAAAACAGTATCTTCTGTTACAACATTTGTGTTGCATATTGCAAAAGATGAATGTGCTGTTTTATTGTTCAACATAAAATCCCCTGTCGATGTTATAAACAGTATCGGCAAAATCGTTCATGATTTGTGCATCATGGAAAATCCCAACCATTGCAGTGCCACCTTCCTTTAACTCTTTAAGAAGCCCCATGACAATGGAAACAGAATGCGTATCAAGGGATGCTGTTGGTTCGTCAAGTAAAAGTAACCGAGGTCGCCATACAATAGTCTTTGCAATATTTATTTTTTGTTGTTCCCCTCCACTGAATGTAGAAGGGTATGCATCATGGAGATTTTCAGGTAAGAGGAGTCTTTTTAAAAGGTCTGATGAAACTTTTTTTGCCTCAACCTCAGGAACTCCATTTCTTATTAAGGGTTCGGCCACGATTTCAACAGCAGCAACCCGTGGAATAACCCGTAAAAACTGTGAGATATAACCTATTTCATTTGTTCTTATTAGATGGACTGCCCTCTCTGGTATTTTAGATATATCCACAATTCCGTCATAGTATTTAGAATCATACCATATATGTCCATGAGAAAGAAGATAGGTGCGATAAATGGACTTAATTATTGAACTTTTACCAGAACCACTCGGCCCTGCTAAACCAACGGATTCACCTCTTCTTACAGTAAAATTTATATCTCTGAAACCCATAATTTTTTTACCACCAAGACCATGGAGGACAAATGTTTTAGCCGCATGCTCCAATCTGAGAAGATAATGATTTTCCATGTGTTGCCTCTACAATTGTGAATTTACCAATAATTGTGTATACGGATGCTGTGGATCCTCGAGTATCTGGTCAGTCAGGCCAGCCTCTACAATAGTTCCGTACTTCATAACAACAGTTCTTGTGGCGAGTAGCCTTATAACGCCTAAGTCATGAGATACAACGATCATTGTAATTTTCAACTTTTCCTGTATCTTTTTTATCAGGTCGAGAACCTTTGCCTGTACAGAAAGGTCAAGTCCTGTGGTAACCTCATCTAATAGTAGAATTTTTGGGTTCGTTGAAAGGGCTTTTGCAATTTGGACCCTTTGCTGCATCCCTCCGCTAAATGTCTTTGGTGAGTGGTCAATCCTGTCTATAGGCACTTCAGTCCTGTTGAGAAGCTCCATCGCCCTTGTTCTTATGGCATTTACATTACGCCATCCATATTCTATCAATTTTTCGGCAATGTTGCCACCGCAGCTTATATCCATTTTCAAACCCATATAAGGATTTTGGTAGACGATCCCTATGAGTTTATTTCTTATTTTTCTCTTTTCAAAAGCACTCAATGTAAAGATATCCTTTTTTGTATGGTCAATGACTTCTTGACACAAAATTAAAGGGTCTAAATACATCTCTCCATAGGTAACATCCATGTCAAAGTGAAGTAGACGCACTAATGTGCTTTTCCCAGAACCGCTTTCACCGATTATCCCTAAAATTTCATTGGGATAGAGTTCAATAGAGATCTTTCGCAATGCAACAATGGAGCCACAGGTGCAACATTTATTTGTTTCATGTTCTGGGCCTGTTTGTTCTATACACATTGGACACGAGGGGCCGAAGATTTTTGTGAGGTTTTGTATAGAGACATATGGTTCTGTCAGGCCTTTTAATTTCTCATCTTCTCTTATTAGATATGGATTATAGATGTTGTTTGTCATCCTGCAGAACCTGCGGTTTTGTATTGATAATTTTGTGAAATTGCATTTTTTCTTTTAGATTTTGAAGCAACCTTATGACAGTAACCTGTATCTGAACAAACATATATCCGTTTCCCTGTTTCATCATCAATAATCTCGTCTAAAAATACTCCTTTACTTCCGCATCTGGCACACTGTTTCCCTTTAAAATCTTCTACACAAAACTTGTAATCTTCGAATTCAAGGGGCTTAACATCTGTATACGGGGGTATGGCGTATATACGTTTTTCCCTTCCAGCACTGAAGATAAAAAGGGTTTCTGCCATATGAAGCTTGGGGATGTCCCATCTTGGAATAGGGCTTGGATCCATTATATACCTCCCATTTACGAGCACTGGATAGCGAGCACCAATACTTACATCACCGTATTTAACTATATCTTCATATAAATATAGCCACAACCTTGTATAGTCACCTTCTGCATGCATACGTCTTGTCTGTCTCTCAGAGGGCTCTACGTTTCTTAGAGCCTCTGGAATAGGAACCTGAAGAACGAGTATCTGATTTTCATTCATGGGTTCTTCAGGGATTCGGTGCCTTGTCTGGATGAGGGTGGCTTTTGTAGTATCGGTAGTGATTTTTACATTTGTAACACTTTGAACAAAATGTTTTATATTAACGGCATTAACACTATCATCACACCCTTGGTCTATTACTTTAAGACAATCTGTTGGACCTATTAACGCAAGGGTAACCTGTAGCCCTCCAGTACCCCAGCCTCTTGCAATGGGAAGCTCCCTCGATGCAAAGGGCACCTGATAACCTGGAATCGCTACAGCTTTAAGAATTTTTCTCCTTATTTCCCTTTTTGCATCTTCATCGATAAAAGCAAAATTATATCTATTTTTTCTATTCATTATCATCCTTCCCCTTGATTGATGATCTGTCTTTCTGTGTTTTCCGTAACCTGTCGAGATCAGATTGGAATGTAACATAGTGGGGTAGTTTATAATGGATACAAAACCCCATTGACTCAATCCCATCAACATGAGAGAGGACAAATTCTTGATCATTAGATGGCATATAGGATGGACTACTTCTTGATTGCATTGCCCTATCAAGCACCGCCATGGATATTGCCTTTATCTCATTGTGCCCAAAACAAAGGCCATATCCCAGCGTAAATTTGGGTTTATTTTCATTTTCAGTGTACTGAGCCAATACTTCTGCTTCAGTAACCTTCACCTCCCCGGCAAAAATTTCTTTATGGGTGTAAGGATGTTTCACTAAAAGGGGGATAAATCCCACTCTTAGTTCACCGATTGTAGGATGGATATCACCATATCCCCGCATAGATGAATATGCAAGGAGCAGTAGCCCGCCTGTTTCACCACGGCTCATTATCTGCAAAGCCGCATCCCTTTGTGCAGGAAAGGTTAAAGACTCTCGAGTAATATCAAAAATTGTATTCTGATGATTCAGATCCCTTTTTGGTTCTTCCAAAAGTCCTTCTTTTCTGAGGATATCAACGACTTTGGGAAAAGAATCAAAATATACCTTCTTTTCTGATTTCTGTGATAGAAAATTTTTTAAAAAAACCTTTCTTTTTCTTTCAGAATCATCTAACAATTCAAAATCTAAAAGGCGAATCGTATAATCGGTAGTTGGACCAAGAATCTGTCCTCCTGGAATATCTTTAAAGGCCGCTGAAATTCGTCTTATAATACGCATATTCTGTGTTGAAATTGATATGGATGTACATATTCTTGATTTTGTTGCCCTGTATGCCCTTACCATAAAGGATGCCTCGAATGTATCCCCTGCTGATTGTTTCAAGGCCAATGCTGCAATATGAGGTGCATACAGAGAGCCTTCGCTCATGACACGGTCTACGGCCATATACAACTGTTCTTCTATTTGTTTTACACCAATAAGTTTAGATTTGCCTTTTATTCGCTCATATGTGAGAAGTTTCCCCGCATTTTTTATTGCCTTCTCACCACCTTTTATTGCCACATATCCCATTAAAGCACCTCTTTCATTGTAGCCGACCTTGGGATACAGGCAATATTCCCGAAGGGATCAATAAAAATAAGATCAATTCCACATGGGAAATCTCCCCTTAAACTCATAAGAACATCTAATTCCTCTTTGAACAAACCAGTAAGTGTAAGATATGTTGCTTTTTTTATGCCTGGCCCGCTTAAAAAAATAGTGCCTTTCTTATTTTCATTACTACAAGAATGGACTGTATAGATAACAGTTGCACTGTCATCCGGGTATTCAGGGCTACCTTTCTTTGCCTTAATAATCGCACCATCACTTTTACCTTCAAAGATTATAATAAAGTCTGCTTCAGAGATATCTTTAAACTGAGAACGCGTTATAATTTCAATCTCCTTTGTATAACCATTCGGGTCATTTATGACAGTAAAAGAAACATTTCCATCAAGCAATGTTTCGAGGATATAAAATAATCCCATAAAAGGTTCAGGTAGAAACAGACCTTGATGTTGAATTTCTTTAAATAAATTATAAATTCTTCCTGGATGAGCCATGGCCTGGAGAATAATCCTGTATATTCTCTGTGTTTTAAAGACTATTTCATTATTCATTCAAGCTAACCTTTGGGCATTAATTGAAATTGGACCTTTGTTTTTTCGATGAGCGACTGTTCTTTTATGGTTTTTTTATCATTAATGTTTTTTTGGAATTTAAGAAATCGCTCAAGCCTTTTTTTAAAAATCTCGTCATTGTCTTTGCATATGGCATCTATTGCTGCAATGATATATGCCTTTTCTGGCTCTTCACCTATGATGATTCCATAACCTCTGTGTCCAGCGCACTCAACCTCTGCATCAGTCACAAGAACCTCTCCAAGATGGAAATCTAAATTAAATGAATCTCTTACACTCATCATTACGAGGGCTGTACGGGCAGGACGAATAATTTTTATAGGCTTTGTATTTATGATTTTTTTAAGATATTTAGCTCTCTGTTTTTCCATATTTATAATAATTGAACGAAAATCTAATTCATCCATAATCAAGTAAACCTCTTTCTTATCATGGCACTAATTCTATCAACAATGGCAACAGTAACTACTATAATAATTAAAATTGTTGTAACATGATGGTTGTCATAACCGCGTAACCTATCATAGAGATATACACCTATGCCGCCTGCACCAGTAATGCCGAGAATAGTTGCTGAACGTACATCAGATTCAAATCTATAAAGGGTCATGGAAACAAAAAAAGGCATAATTTGAGGGATGATAGCATATCGGATAATCTTAATAAAATGCGCACCAGTAGAGGCAAGGGCGTTCACCGGTTCACTGTCTATCGCCTCTATACCCTCGGAAAATAGTTTGATGAGAACACCTGATGTATGAACACCGAGGGCAAGGATACCAGCCATTGGCCCAAGGCCTACTGCAGAAACGAATATCAAAGCCCATACCACCTCATTTATAGAGCGAGATAGATTTGCGAAAAAACGTGTTGTAGTATAGATAATTTTTTTAATTGTTCTAAAAAAAACGGTTTGTTTGGGCATCATAATGTCAAGGGTATTTCTTGATGCAAAAAACGCAAAAGGAAAAGCAATAACAACAGAAATGACAAGGGCAATAATTGCCATGTGAACCGTCTCTACCATGGATAAGAGATATTGTTTTATTGTTTTTACATCTATAGCAGGAGGAATGAAACTACTCCCTTCAATTGAAGGGTTTCCCCTCAAATAAACAATCATATTCTCCCATCCTTTGATGAGTGCCCCCACACTCATCTCTGTGGTTTTCCAGCTCCATGTGAAAAGGGCGAGGAAGAGAAAGAGAATGATTATTTTATATGGGCTAAATGGATTTGTCTTCCTTCTTATCTCTTCGAGATGCATAAATAGCCACCAAAAAACAATTCGTTCTATTTTTGAGATTGTTTTTTAGTTAATTGCATTAGTTCCCTGATGGTGTTATATGTGTCATCTGTAACTGGTTCAAAGCATTTTAATTTTAATTTTGCTAACCCATCTTTATCATTATATGAAATAAAAGCATCCCTCAGCGCTTTCTTAAGGGACTCGGGCAGATCTTTTCTATATGCAATTGGAGAACCGGGGATAAGGCGTGACCTCCAGAGGATTGTGAAATCCTTTTCTGCATCCCACATCTTTTTATCTCCTCTTGCAAGATCAAGGTCATTGGTAGCCGCGGCATCAACTTTTCCGTTTTTAACCGCCAGGATCGATGCCTGATGAGAGCCAGAATATATTACCTTTGAAAAAAACACATGGGGATCAATTTTCATCTCATTTACAAAATAAACAGTGGGAACAAGGGTACCACTTGTAGAATTGGGATCTGTAAAGGCAAAGGTTTTCCCTTTCAAATCCCATACTGTTTTAAATGGAGAATTTTTATTTACTATGATAGTGCCATAATAGCCCCTTCCACTGTCATTTGTAACTTCGAGCACAAATGCCTCTGCATTTGCCCTTGCTGCTGCCTCTACATATGATTTAGGTCCAAAATAAGCGAAATCAATATGTTTAAACTGCATGCCCGTGATTACCGCAGCATAATCAGTGGCGACCTTGAATTCGATCTTTGTGCCCAATTTATTTTCAAGATATTTTATAAGATTGTCATATCGTTCAGTCATATTAACAGAGGTGTCCGTTGGAATTACGCCAAATACAAGTTTTTCTGGCCATCCACTTTGACGGGCACCAACTGCTAAAGATGTTGTTAAAAAAGATACTGCCAAAACTACAAAAAATTGAATGATAATCCTTTTCATAAAACCTCCTGAAGTTAAAAAGATTTTTTATGCATTTACCACAGCTGGTTCAGAATAATAGACATAAACATCATCATCTCCATGCTGTTCTCCGTTTCGCCTGTATATTCGTTCAATCATATCGTCTGTTAACAAATCAGGTGCTCCATCGAATACAATACGACCACCATTTATGCCAATTATGCGTGAACAATATTCACGGGCATAATGTATCTGATGCAGATTTGAAATGATGGTAATGCCGTATTTTTTATTTATATTTTTCAAAATTTCCATTACTTTGCGGGCACTCACCGGGTCAAGGGAAGATATCGGTTCATCAGCTAATATTATTTCTGGCTCTTGTGCGAGGGCTCGCGCTATGGCAACGCGTTGCATTTGGCCGCCAGAAAGCATATCACATCTTTTAAGTATCTCTTTTTCCAAGCCAACGATCTTTGCATACTCGTAGATCTTAAAGTACTGTTCATGGTTATAATATTTAATTATTGCAGGAATAAGACCTATCTTACAGAGCATACCGCTTGCGATATTATCGAGGACACTCATGCGCTTCACAAGATTAAAGGTCTGAAAAATAACACCTATGCGCGAGCGAAGCCTCTTTAAAGATGAATTCGTAATCTTATGAACTGCATAATCAAGTATATGCAATTCACCTTCAAAAATTTTTATCGTGCCATTCAGGCCCATAAGAAGTGTTGTTTTTCCTTCGCCTGAAGGGCCTATAATGCTTATAAAATCACCTTTGTTGACCCTGACATTGAGGTCTTGTAAGACTTTTCTGGCGCCGTAACCCAATGAAAGGCCATTTATCTCAATCTGAACCATATATACCCCCTTTATAGTGGTTATGTATTTTTATTCATTCTTTATTTATCCTGAAAACAGCCGATGAATGTTCAATAAAACCATTTTTAATATAGAATTCTCTCTTGTAACTTTCACGCCAAGTGCTTGATAAAACCTCTATACGTTTACAGTAATGCTCATTGGCAAAGCTTATTGCTTTCTCAAGTAACATGGAGCCAATACCCATCCCCCTGAATTCCTTTTTAACTACCAATTCTTCAATGCTTGCCATAAGCCCTTCCAATCGTAGACATGGTCTTATATTAACGCTTACAAACCCTACTGGTTCTTGTTTTTCTAAATTATCTGCCACAAAAAGACCCCATGTATTTCTCTCCTCGACCATTATTTCAAAAAGACGCCTGAACCCATCAGTATTGTGTATTTCATAGTTAAGATCTCCAAAAAGCTCTATGATAATATCCATATCATCGAGATGGGCATCTCTTATTTTTGTTGTATGACTTAGCTTTTTCATTATTCGATAACCCCAAAAGATTTTTTTGGAAGTAATAATATCTGATGATTATTAATTCTGTTTAAATTTTTATTAAATTTTTGGTTAATTTTTTTGTATCATTAATTTTCGAAATTTTATCGGAAAAATTCGAGTAACTAATAGAGGTAATAGATATTTCAAATTTTAGAAATGTATCGTGATTTAAATTTTTATTTTTCCTTGGCAAATTATTAGGTTAATATAATTAATAATTAAAACAGAATAGATGAAAGAAAAGACATCCTTTTAACTTCTTTTGCTATATTATATGAGGTCGTAAAAGATTTTAAAATAGGCAGTGATATTAGTCTATCAAGCAATACTGACCCTAAAACTTAAACAGCCCCTGCCTTTTTCCTTTTAGGTGGAAGCTATAAATTAGGAAAATGTATAAAAGTTGATGCTGCGGTGAAATTCGGACTCAACAGATATGAGGCAGACCATGCATTTATAGCCGGGGTGACATTAAATTTTTAACTTGTGATGATATAGCCCTTTTTGTTGTATTTGAAAACTGAATCTGTTAAGTATAGGAGATATTGAAAAAATGAAAATATGCTTTAAATTTTTATTAACAGAAATTTTAACAAAAATTTATTTTCTTTTAACTTGCCTTTTATATCATAACAAAAACTTGAAGGGGCAAACATGAATCACTGGATGGAACAACTGGCATTACATTATAAAAAAATAAGAAATACCTACCCCCATGAAAAACTACTTATTGTGTTTGACATAGACGGGACAATATTAGATATGAGATTTATCATACTTCATGTCCTTAAAGAGTTTGATAAACAGCATAAAACGGATTATTTCAAAGATATAAAGGTATCAGATATTGATTTTCATGAGGCACACCTTAAAATCCTTCTCAATAGACTTTCTATAAAAGAAGAAGATCAGCAGTATATTCTATCGTATTATGAAAATATGTTTTTACCAGCCCTTACAATAAAAAAGGCAAATAAACCCTTCAGAGGGGTATTCGATATTATAAGATGGTTTCAGATGCAGCCTGACACAGATGTGGGTTTAAACACAGGAAGGCCAGAATCCCTGCGCTTTAAGACGCTTTCATCATTAAATCTTATCGGTAGGGATTATGGTGTTGCTTTTAAAAATGAACTCCTTTTTATGAATAAGAAAGGTTTAGACGCACATATACCTCATATCAAAAAGGATGGCATTAAGTATTTTCAAAACCTCGGGTATAAAGTCTTTGCATATGTGGACAATGAACCAGAGAATCTAAAAGCCGTAGAAGAAATAGATAGGGAAGGAAAGATACTGCTTTTACATGCAAATACCATATTTAAATCATGCAAGAGTCACCTCAAGGGAAACTCTGTTAGTGGTAGTGATTATGAATTGTCAA
>JAOAFK010000015.1 GCA_026416315.1 Syntrophorhabdaceae bacterium
GGAAAGATTACCTTCTGGAATCATGGGGCTGAAGAAAGATATGGATGGACAAAAAAAGAGGCAGAGGGAAAGATTTCCCATACCCTTCTAAAAACAGAATTTCCAAAACCTCTTGAAGAAATAAACGATGAGGTCTTAAGAAAAGGAAGATGGGATGGAGAACTCATACATACAAGAAAAGATGGCACAAAGATTATAGTTAATAGTCGCTGGGTCGTAAGGTGGGGAAAAGATAATAAACCCATGGCCATTATGGAGATTAACAATGACATCACAGAAAAAAAGAGGGCAGAAGAGGCCCTTCAGAGGGCAAAGGATGAGCTTGAAATAAGGGTTTTAGAAAGAACAGGTGAGCTAATCCAGGCAAATGATCGCTTAACAGCAGAACTGACCAGGAGAAAACGCATCGAGGAAATGCTCTGGAAGGCTGCGGAAAGATATAAAAATCTTTTTGAAAATTCGCCCATAGGCATATACAGGGTGGCCCCAGATGGTCGGATTTTGATAGCAAATCCTGCATTAAAAAAAATGCTCGGATGGGATATGCTGGATGAAAAGACAAAAGGAAAATTAAAAAATATCGATTATGAGCCAACATATCTAAAGAAAAAATTCAGAAATCGCCTCGAAAAAGAAGGACGAATAAGGGGTTATGAGGCATGCTGGAAGCTAAAGAATGGAACTGAAATCTTTGTGAGAGAGAATGCAAAGGCCATAAAAGGAGCGGATGGGAAAACATTATATTATGAAGGAACTGTGGAAGATATTACGGAACAGAAAAAGGCCGAAGAAAAGATTCTTCTATATCAGAGTCAACTCCGCTGCCTTGCTTCAGACCTCTCCCTTGCAGAGGAAAGGGAAAGAAGACGCATTGCTACAATGCTTCATGACTATATCGGACAACTCCTTGCCGTTTCAAAGATAAAACTCGGTGCATTAATAGAAAGCAGCAATTCCGACCCCATAAAAAAACAACTTGAGAAGGTAAGGCAACATATTGAACAGGCAATTACCCACACCAGAACCCTTACCTTTGAATTAAGCCCCCCTGTCCTCTATGACCTTGGTCTAAAAGCAGCCATAGAATGGCTCATCGAACAGATTCAAAAACAATACAAGATTGAATTTGAATTTGAGGATGATGGACAATCAAAAGAAGTAGCAGAAGATATAAAAATTTTCCTTTTTACTGCAGTTAGAGAGCTTTTAATAAATGTTATAAAACATGCACATGCAAAAAAAGTTAAGATTACATTGCGCAAAGTCAATTCTAATATTTCCCTTCATGTTGCCGATGATGGAGTGGGTTTTAATGTCTCGAAAATGAAGTTCTATATGGATGAAAACAAAGGTTTTGGCCTATTCAGTATCCGTGAGCGACTGAGTCATCTTGGTGGTCATATGGAAATTCGTTCACAAAGAGGTAGAGGCACAAGGATTATTCTCATGGCGCCACTAAAAAATGAAATAGATAAAATAAAAAAACATCCATGATAAAACTTATCCTTGCAGATGACCACAAGATAGTAAGGGACGGGCTTAAGGCACTCCTTGAAAAGCAACCGGATATAAAGGTTATTGCCGAGGCTGCCGATGGGATAACAACAGTAAAGCTTGCAAAAAAACTCCTTCCTGATGTTATTATCATGGACATAGGGATGAAGGATTTAAACGGAATAGATGCCACAAAGAAGATTATGGAAGAAACAAAAGGGATAAAGGTAATTGCCCTTTCCATGCATTCAGACAAAAGATTTGTTATTGAGATGTTAAAGGCCGGCGCCTCTGGTTATCTTTTAAAAGACAGTGCCTTTGAAGAACTTACCATTGCTATTAATACAGTAATGTCCGGGCAACCGTATTTAAGTCCAAAGATTACAGATGTTGTGTTAAAAGAATATATCCATAGTATGCCAAAAAGCGAGCCGTCAGCCTTTTCCACATTAACATCAAGGGAAAGGGAAGTGCTTCAATTAATCGCAGAGGGAAAATCCACAAAAGAGATTGCTTCATTACTCAATATAAGCATAAAGACTGTGGAAACACATCGTCAGCAGATTATGGAAAAACTAAATATCCGCAGCGTTGCGCAACTCACTAAATATGCAATACGGGAAGGGCTCACCTCCCTCGAATAGTATCAAACATTTAAGAATATCCTCATAGTTTTACCCATTCAAAATCAGAAAAAGTATGATTGAAAATCAGTAACGGCCTGATTGTCTCGAAATCCATAAGAGTTTATCATAGCCTCTGAAATAGAATTATTTGAGGAGGTGTCAGATGGGTATAACAAATTTAATAGGAGATATTAGTTTTACCTGGAATTTTGTTTTAGCCTTTTTAAGCATTATTCTTATAGATATATTGCTTGCAGGGGATAATGCTGTGGTTATTGCTATGGCAGTCCGATCGCTACCGCAAAAACAGAGAAAAAAAGGGATTATATTCGGTGCCGGAGCAGCTGCGGTTTTGAGAATCATCCTTACCTTTTTTGCCGCCAAACTCCTCTCCATAAGCTTTGTTAAATTTATAGGCGGATTATTCATTTTATGGATTGGAATCAAACTTTTTGTAGAAGGTGCACCTGAGGAAAACATTAAAAAAGAGGCAAAAACATTAAGACAGGCTATAATTACCATAGTAATTGCAGATCTAATAATGAGTACAGATAATGTTCTTGCAGTAGCAGGGGCATCTCATGGAAACCTATTCTTGTTGATCTTTGGCCTTGGTTTGAGCATACCATTTGTTGTCTTTACAAGCAATCTGATTTCAAGGCTTATAGATAGGTTCCCATTTTTAGTATATATTGGTGCCGCCATCCTCGGCAGGGTTGGGGGTGAAATGATAATCACTGACCCATATATTGTAAAACTATTACATAATCCAAGCCATCTTACAGACTATATTTTACAAGGTGTTTTTGCATTTGGAGTAGTTATAGCTGGAAAGACCCTATTAAAAATAAAAGCTGCAAAGAACAAACAAATAGATTTAGCTTCTGAAAAATATACATATAATCCTTTTATGATTGAAAGATGGGATATTATATAAATTTTGTTTATCCAATGCCTTTAAGGGGGCAACACATATAATATATAAAAAAACTTAAGGGGTGACAATTATGTCTATATAGTATATATATTGTGACATGTTTAAAAATTTGAAAGAACTCATCATTGGACCGCCAAGGGATATAAAAGATACATCCCTTTTCCATAAGCTTTCTTTAATACCAATTCTTGCATGGATTGGTTTAGGTGCCGACGGGCTTTCCTCTTCTTCTTATGGGCCGGAAGAGGCCTATAAACTGATAGGCTCACATAGCTACCTTGCAATATTTCTTGGAATCGCAACTGCCCTAACAGTTTTTGTTATATCCTATGCATATTCCCGTATTATAGAGCACTTTCCCCACGGAGGTGGTGGTTAT
>JAOAFK010000058.1 GCA_026416315.1 Syntrophorhabdaceae bacterium
GAGCTTGCAAAAAAATACGGTAGTGAGGAATCAAAAAATTTTATAAACGGTGTCCTTGATAGGGTTTTAAAAGAATATCTTAAAAAAGGAGCAGCATAAAATGAAAGCAGACAAGATTTGGTTGGATGGTAAATTTATCAACTGGGATGAAGCAAATGTACATGTTTGCACCCATACCCTCCATTATGGTTTGGGAGTCTTTGAAGGCATTAGATGCTATCACTGCCATGATGGAAAAAGTGCAATATTTATGCTCAACGAACATATAGACAGGCTTTTTGATTCAGCCCACATTGTCCAGCTTGATATACCGTATTCCAAAGATGAAGTTAAAGAGATATGCAAAGAGATAGTAAGGGTGAATAATTTCAAGGAATGCTATATAAGACCCATAGCCTTTATGGGAGATGGTCAGCTTGGATTATATGTGAAAGAATTCAAGGTAAGGCTTGCTATAATAAGCTGGGTCTGGGGTGCATATCTTGGAGATGAGGGTTTAGCAAATGGAATAAGGGCAAAGGTCTCTTCCTTTTTAAGGCACCATGTGGATTCGTGTATGACAAAGGGAAAGGTATGCGGTCACTATGTAAATTCTATCCTTGCAAAAAGAGAGGCCATTGCAGCAGGTTATGATGAGGCGATCATGCTCGACACAGATGGATATGTATCTGAAGCAAGTGGTGAAAATGTCTTTATGATAAGAAAAGGCATAATAAAGACAACACCCCTTACATCCATCCTGCCTGGCATAACAAGGGCAGCGGTTTTTAAACTCGCATCTGATATGGGTTACGAGATAAAAGAGGAGCGTTTCACAAGGGATGAACTATACATTGCCGATGAGGTGTTCTTTACAGGTACAGCTGCAGAGGTAACACCTGTGAGAGAAATAGATGGAAGAAAAATTGGTGAAGGAAAACCAGGACCTATTACTTTAAAAATACAGAAAAAGTTTTTCGAGGTCGCAAGGGGTATGCACGAGGAATATAAAGACTGGTTAACATACATTTAGCCCTGACAGGTCTTTATAACATCTATATTTAAAAACAATCCAATAAAAACAATCTAAAAGACCTGCCCTTTTCAGGGCAGGTCTTTTGCAGAAATCAATCACATCAAAAAGGTGAATGGTCGAAAATCATAACATCACCTGTTACAGGAGAGCGATAGATCAATCGAAAGGCCTTGCCGTGCAAGGCATGGGCGATTTTAAGATAAAGCCATATGGGACCCTGGCCTGTGAGCACCACATCATTGCCCTCACTATCAAAAGAACATACCTTCTCCGTATATACACCTTTAGCATCACAGATGCGGTTGAGTTTATAGATCAGCTTATCATTCGATAATCCCCTGTTGGCCATCTAAAATGTTTAGTCTTACATTTAATGAGAAATAACCTGTTATTATATATAACATAATACATCGTACTCGTTCATTGTGTGTTTTTGCATAGACTACATCCCATTTTCTATCAACACGTATGAACACATCTGTGACTGGGAGAGAGCTTAAATTAGAAAAAACATAATCCTCAAGCCAGCCTCCATATATTAACTCCACACTTGCAAGGCATGGGAATCTTATTCGACCATCATGATGATTTAGCATCCCGTGTTTTTTAAAAAACTCTAAAATATATTAAATTTTTCATTCTCATAATTCCTTGCTTCAACTTTAATTTCAAGGGGAAAGGTCATTGCGTTTCTTAATGGTGCAACATA
>JAOAFK010000136.1 GCA_026416315.1 Syntrophorhabdaceae bacterium
TTGCCACACTCTTAATCTCCTTTTCAAGCCAGATATGGGTGGGATAGTCTATTTCTGATAAAACCTTTCTATCGCCGTATTCCTTCCTTATGGCATTTATCACAAGCCTTCCCCCTTTTTCAAGGTTTTCAAGGCCTTTTATCACCGGTAACCATACAGGGGTTGTATCTATTGCGCAGTGTATTTTTTCTGGTGGTTTTTCATCTATATCTCCTGCCCAGTAAGAGCCGAGTTTTTTTGAAAACCGCCTTTCTTCTTCACTTCTTGCAAAAACAAGACCTTTGAATCAGGATACATATACTGTGCAAGCTGGATGACAATATGGGCTGAAGCACCAAAGCCAATGAGTCCTAAATTCATGCCATTTTTCATGCCTGTTAATCTCAATGAACGATAACCTATGGCACCGGCACACAGAAGGGGTGCTGCCTCTATATCTGAGAAGTTATCAGGGATTTTAAATGCAAAATCCTCTCTTATCTTCATATACTCTGCATAACCACCATTTGCATCCCTCCCTGTGGCCAAAAAATCCTCGCATAGATTTTCATTACTTTCTATGCAGAATCTACATTTTCCACAGGAGGAGTAAATCCACCCTACCCCAACCCTGTCGCCTAATTTCAGTTTCTTTGTCTTGCTGCCTGCATCTACTATCTTACCAACCACCTGATGACCAAGAACCACTGGAAAAAAAGAAGGCGGTGTCCTTCCTTCAATCTCATCAAGTTCTGTATGGCATACACCGCATGCAGAAACCTTAATCAAGACCTCATCTTCTTTTATGGCAGGAACAGGCAGTTCTTTTAATTTTAGTGGAGAAGGATTTTGCATTACATCAGTTATATTTTCAAGAACCATTGCCTTCATAAATACCCCTTTTATCTAATATTACTTTTCTGTGAATGTAACCACTTCCTTTTCCTCGAGTTCTATAATCTCTGAAGGCTGATCCTTTGCCACCTCAACCACCTCATATATCTCAACGGGTTTAGTCTTTCCTTTAACTGCCACTTTATCAAGTCCCTTTACCCTTATATGCCATATGGTGCCATCAAGGATCTTATCCTTTATCTTTTCAAAGGTTGATTCTGTTATTATGATATTCGTGTTGTATTTTCTTGTAAGACCCTCTACCCTTGCACCGAGATTCACATTGTCACCTATTACTGTATAGTCCATCTTCTTACCTTCTGCACCTATGTTACCCACAATCACTTCACCTGTATTTATGCCATAACCTGCATCAAGGGGTGTTTTCCCTTCGGATATCCATTTTTGCTGGAGTTCTTTCAGTCTCCTAACCATATGGAGGGCACACTTTACTGCAAGCTCTGCATGATTTTCCTGAGGGATGGGTGCATTCCAGAATGCTACAATCTCATCACCTACAAATTTATCAAGTGTTCCATCCCATTTGAATATGATATTTGTCATCTCTCCAAGGTATTCGTTTAAAATCTTTACGACCTCTTCTGGTCCGTGTTTTTCCGAAAAGGTGGTAAATCCCCTGATATCAGAGAAAAGCACTGTCACCTCTTTTCTTTCACCGCCGAGTTTTGCCAAGTTGGGGTTTTTTATGAGCTCGTTTACAACCTTTTCTGTGACATAACTTGAAAACATGCCCCTTATACGTTTTGCATATCTCTCTTCTGTAGCATATCTGTATGCAGTAATGAAAAAATATGTGATAAGGATATTGATTGTTGAATAACTTAAGGTTATCCAGAGATTTTTCCAGAAGAAGAAATAATAAGACATTAAGGATAAGGCCCCTATAAAAAGCAGGGCAAAGATGGCACCGAAAATTGCCTTTAACTGTACTATTAGAATAGTAAATATTATGCCTGATATGAGAATTATGAGAATGTTTGTCAGGTTTGTTATCTTGTAGATAAAATCCTGTCTTAGAATTGAGGCAATAACACTTGCATGTTTTTCAATACCGGGCATGGCGGCAGATGTAGGCGTCACCCTTAAATCATAAATACCCACTGCTGTTGCACCTATTAGTACTATCTTATCTTTTATGGTAGAGGGATTCACTCTACCATCCAGGATATCCACTATTGAGATATAAGGAAATGTCCCCTCTGGGCCATAGTAGTGAATGAGTGCCCTACCCCAGAAATCCGTGGGGATGAATTTATCCCCTAACTGTATTCCCTGGGTTGCCCTCAAAATCATTGACTCAATAGGTAGACCCATATACATCCTTGCTGTCTGTAAATCAATGGAAGGAAAGATTTCACCATCAAATTCAACGGTTAACACCTCCCATCTCAAAACTCCGTCCTTATCAGGGAACATGTTTATATATCCTAATGTTTTTGTGGCATTTATGAGTTCTTTCACAGGAAGCAAAGCACTGTGAGCAGATAGTGGCGGGAATATTTTGAAATAGTCCGAATTTCTTACTATAGGGAAGACATTATCATATAGAAATTCTTCTGTAATCTTTTTCTTTTCTCCTTTAAAATCAAATACGATGGGCAGTATAACATTTCCTGCAGATTTTATGGAACTTGCAAGGACTCCATCGTCCCTTGCAGGTTCACTGAAGATTATATCCACCATTATTACTTTAGCACCCATAGCCACAAGCCTATCTATTACCTGGGCAATTCTTGCCCTTTCCCATGGCCATCTGCCTATTTTTTCAAGGCTTCTATCATCAATGGCCGCAATCACTATTTCAGGCGGTGGTGTCCCCCTCCCTCTTACTTTATAACGGGTATCGTATATAAGCTGCTCTAAATGTTCCAGAGGCAAGGGTTTTATAACGGCAAATATAGAAAAGATTATAGAAATGAGAATGCCTATGGATATGGGAATGATTTTTTTTCGCATAATTAATTTCTTTATTTAAATTTCACTGGATATTTCCTTAAGAAGTTCCATGGCTTTTTTTGCAGCATCTTCCCTTAAACTACCCAGTCCACAGCTTGTAGTTATGAGTAATTCTTTTTCTTTTCTTTCTTTCATCCCTTCCTTTATATGCCTTCTGAATCTTTCTAACAATTCCTTCATATCTTTTACATCTTTTTCGAGAACAACATCAGAGGACGGTATAATCCCCGGTGAGATTAAACCGCCTTTTTTTAAAAAATCGTTCAATTCATCTCTGAAATAGAATATGGTTTCAAGGTAGTTATATGCATCATAATTTACAATATCCACATGGGTATTAAGTAGCACAGACCAATCTGTGTTTCCGCAGCAGTGAACACCT
>JAOAFK010000157.1 GCA_026416315.1 Syntrophorhabdaceae bacterium
ACCTGTATACTGGTTCAGTATTTCTGCACAGCTAAAGCTTGTAATAGACAGAACATTTGCGTTTATGGACGAAAATTATAATTCCCGCATTGCGGGAAAAAAGGCAGTGACCATCATGACATGTGGCACAGAAAATGTAGACGAGTGTGGGCATATCATTACCATGTTCAGGATGATATTTGATTTACAAAAGCTTGAATATGCAGGAAACATTATTGCAACAGGCTGTCCTACAGATGCCGTTTCAGTAAAAAGTGTATTTATAGAAAAGGCAAAGGAACTCGCAGCATCTCTATTTTGAATCTAAAAGGCAATATCTATTTCATAACAAAAAAGGTCGGTAAGGCCATCTGGGACTACAGGATGTTACAGGATGGCGATAGGGTCCTTGTTGCCGTCTCAGGTGGAAAAGACAGCTTATGTCTTTTGAAAATCATGAAAGAGAGGATTAAATTTGTACCCATAGAATATGAAATCACTGCCTGTTTTGTGGATATGGGTTTTGAATGGGTAAATATTGATGCATTGATTGAATTTTTTAAGAAAGAATCAATCCCATATATCATTGCCGATGCACCAGAAGAATGGAAGAGGAACAATAAAGATTTCGATTGTTTCTGGTGCAGCTGGAACAGAAGAAAATCTCTATTTAAAACTGCCCACAGATACGGTTTTAAAAAACTTGCCCTTGCCCATCATTTGGATGACATCATTGAGACCATGCTTTTAAACCTTTTCTTTCAGGGCGAGATCGGCACCATGCAACCCTATCAAGAGATGTTCAACGGTGAACTCACCATAATAAGACCCCTTGCGTATGTAGAAGAGAGAGAGTTGATAAGGCTCGCTGAGCAGATAGACCTTCCTCCTATAGCAGGAAAGTGCCCTCGGAGCAACACAACAAAGAGAAGGCTCATCAAGGACATGGTGGCAGAACTTAAAAAGCACAACAGAAATGTAAAAAAGAACATTTTCAGAAGCCTCAAAAGGATAAGGCAGGAATACCTCCTGTAATGTTTATTTATTGAAATTTTTAAAAAAAATTGTTAAAATTACCCGATAAAAAAGAATTTTTTAAAACGGAGGTATAATGTTTGAGGTAGGAGAAGTAGCAGTTTATCCTGGCCATGGTGTTGGCAGAATAGAATCTATTGAAGAAAGGGAGTTTTCCGGCACCAAGCAGGCCTTTTATGTAATGAGGATATTAGATACGGACATGACCATCATGGTGCCTGTTGATGGCAGTAAAAATTCAGGTCTGAGAAGCGTTATAAATTCCAGCGAGGTAAAAAAAGTCTATGAAATCTTGAAGGATAAGAATGTGGTTCATGACAATGCACCCTGGAACAGAAGATACAAGGAATACATGGAAAAGATAAAAAGTGGTTCCATCTTTGAGGTGGCCATGGTTTTAAGGGAGCTATATAGCCTCAAGGTATGGAAGGAATTGTCCTTTGGTGAAAAAAAGATGTTTGAGATCGCACGAAACCTCATAACAAAGGAACTTTCTATTGCGTTGACAAAAGATGAAAATGAGGTTGAAGAAGAGATAGAAGAAATCTTTGCAAAAAATTATAAAGAATAGATAATTCAGGGAGCCTCGTGGATATAATTATCCAGATTATAATGGTGGCAGTCACAACAGTGACTGGTTATTTTATCGTAAGGGAGATCTTTTCGAGTAATTTCATAGGCCTTTTTGGTGCCATAGGCGGCCTTGGCCTGGGCTATGTAATAATAAAGTGCGAGGAAAAGTTAAAAGAAATTGAGCTAAAAAGGATTGTGGGAAGCCTTATAGGTATAATTGTGGGGCTAATCATGGCAAATCTTTTTATATCAAGGCTTCTCCTTGCAATCGTGAAGGATATCCCCATCACCCTTCCCATATACATTCTCATCTATTTTGTTGTAGGTTATCTTGGCTTCAGGATCGGTGAGAAAAAAAGCAGGTCCATGGACCTATCAAAGATACCTATCCTTGAGAAGATGCAGGAATCAGAGGGCATGAAAATTATAGATACAAGTACAATTATTGACGGAAGGATCGCGGATATCTGTGAGACAGGTTTTATGGAAGGTACATTTGTCATCCCCCAATTTGTTCTCTATGAGGTCCAGCACATAGCAGACCAGCAGGATCCTGTGAAGAGAACACGAGGAAGAAGAGGTCTTGATGTACTCCACAGGCTTCAGAAGCAGAATTTTGTAAGGGTCAAGATAGTGGACTACGATTTTCCAAAATTGAAAGATGTGGATTCAAAACTCATTGCCCTTGCAAAGAAATTAAATTCTAAAATCATTACAAATGATTTTAATCTAAATAAGGTCGCTGAACTACAAGGCATTGAGGTTTTAAACATAAATCAGCTTGCCACAGCCCTAAAGCCTTCCATACTTCCCGGGGAGGTAATGAATATAAAGATTCTCAAAGAAGGTAAAGAATACGGTCAGGGCATAGGTTATCTCGATGACGGTACCATGGTCGTTGTGGATGAGGCAAAAAAGATGTTAGGCAAAAATGTAGATGTGGTTGTGACAAGTGTGCTGCAGACAACATCAGGTAGGATGATATTTGCTAAGATTAAAGAGCTTGCAGAAAAGGAATTTGTCCTTATCGATGAATATCGATTGGGAGACCAGGCAAGGTAAATGTCATGAGAATTATTGCCATTGTTCTTGCAGGTGGAACTGGTAAAAGGATGGGCGCGCCCACAAATAAGCAATTTTTACTCCTCGATAATAAACCCATCATAGCCCATACCCTTCAGGTATTTGAAGAATGTAAACCTGTTGATGGAGTATACCTTGTGGTGAACCAGAAAGACCTACCTGTAATCCAGGAAGAAATCCTTGAACAGTATAGGTTCAGTAAGGTCATAAAGCTTGTCATAGGGGGCAGGCTCAGGCAAGATTCAGTAAAAAACGGCCTTGATGCCATTGAAAATCCCTGCGATATTGTGATTATCCATGATGGTGCAAGACCATTTATAACGCCTTCCTTTATAGAGAAGGGGATATATCTTATGGAGATGTTCGATGCAATAATCCCTGCACTGCCTGTTAAGGATACAATAAAGGTAATATCAAAAGAAGGGTTTGTTCTAAAGACCTTAGAGAGGGATTCTCTATGGCAGGTTCAAACCCCTCAGACATTTAAATACGAACTCATAGTCAGGGCATACAGAGAGGGTATGGCAAAAAAACTATACGGCTATGATGATGCCACATTTATAGAATCCATAGGAAAAAAGGTCAAGGTAATAGAAGGCTCTCCATATAATATAAAGATAACAACCCCTGAAGACCTTATCATGGCAAGGGGGATCCTCTCAGAGTTAAGAGGCAGTTTTAATCAATGAGAATTGGTATAGGTTATGATGCCCATGCCCTTGTGAGGGGGAGGAAGTTATTTCTCGGGGGTGTGGAGATACCCAGTGACAGGGGACTATTAGGTCATTCAGATGGTGATTGCCTCATCCATGCCATTTGCGATGCAATTCTTGGTGCCATATCAGAACAGGATATAGGACACCATTTTCCCGATAGTGACCAGGCCATAAAAGGTATAAGCAGTGTGGAAATATTGAGGTTTGTTTCAGACCTGACAAATAAAAAAGGCTACAGTATTGTAAACATTGATGCAGTGGTAGTGGCAGAGACACCGAAGATTTCACCTTACAGGGAAAAGATAAAAGAAAAGCTATCAGAGATATTAGGTATAGAAAAAGACTCCATCAGTATAAAAGGCAAAACCACAGAAGGCCTTGGTTTTACAGGGAGAAAGGAAGGTATTGCCGTGTATGCTGTGGCCCTTGTTGAAAAAACTCCAGGGGTGTGGCAGGAGGTCACAGGTGGTATTTAACCCATTGAACTTTAAAATCTATCATGTGAGACAAATTGTTTGATTTAAATTGAGGTTTAAAAAGTTGGTAAAGGTACGTTTTGCTCCAAGTCCTACTGGCCATCTCCATATTGGAAACGCAAGGACTGCGGTCTTAAATTACCTCTTTGCAAAAAAAGAAAGAGGTATATTTTCTTTAAGGATAGAGGACACAGACATACAGAGGTCTAATAAACTCTATGAATCATCCATCATTGAGGATTTGCAATGGCTTGGCATAAATTGGGATGAAGGGCCAGTAAGGCAGACGGAAAGATTCCATATCTATAAAGAATATGCTGAGATCCTTTTAGAGAAAGGTTTTGCATACAGATGTTTCTGCAGTAAAGATGAACTTGACAAGGCAAGAAGAATTGCCGTTGCAAAAGGGATAGCGCCAAAATATGATGGAAGGTGTAAAAAACTATCAAAAGAACAGGTAAATAGTTTTTTAAGTGAGGGAAGACAGTGGGTTATAAGGTTTAAATCTTTTATGAGGCCTATCAAATTTGATGATATGATCCACGGTGAGATAAACTTTCCCTATGACCATGTGGATGATTTTATTATCATGAGATCAGATGGAGTGCCTTCTTATAATTTCGCTGTGGTGGTAGATGATATGCTTTCAGGTATCACCCATGTGATAAGAGGGGCAGACCATATATCAAATACCCCTAAACAGATAATGCTCTTTCATGCATTTGGAGGCAGTGCCCCTTTATACGCCCACCATTCCCTTTTGATGGGGCCTGATAAAAAGCCATTGAGCAAAAGGCACGGTGTAACAGGTATAAAGGATTTTAAGAAAATGGGGATACTAAAAGAGGCACTTGTTAATTATTTGGGTATAACAGGCAGGTCCATGATAAAAGAATTTCTCACAGAAGAAGAACTTATAAATACCTTTGACATTTCATCTCTATCCCAATCCGACTCTGTTTTTGATATGGAAAAACTTCTGTGGCTAAACAAGGAGCATCTAAAACACATGCCAACAGAAAGGCTCATTAATGAGGCTGGTCTGACTATGGAATATAAAGAAAAAGTGGAGGCCCTAAAAGAGAATGTAAAAACAATAGGTGAACTAAAAGAATATTTGAACATATTTGACGGAGATAGTATAGACAGTGATGCCATGGAGTATATATCAAGGATTAATGAAATAAACACTATTTTAAAGACGGTAGAAGATTCTGTTGAAAAAAATAAGGCAGGCTTTGAAGATATATTCAACAATATTAAATCGAAATATTCTTATCCTAAAAGAGAACTCATACTCACCTTGAGGATTATTTTAACAGGGAAAAAGAGCGGTCCGCCCATTAAAGAGATCTTTCCGCTAATTTCAAAGGAAAGCATCATAAAGAGGATCCAATGTATAAAAAAGAGTTTTTCAATAAATTGAAGGATATCTTCAGGAGTCTTTCTTTAAAGACGCAACTCCTTCTCATACTTCTTTTCATGCTCGTATTATCCATAAGCTCTCTAACGTATATATATTCAAGGACCGAGGATATGGTCATTGAAAAGGTGACGGAAAACATCGACGACATAACAAAGGCGATACAGATAAGTGTGGAGGAGCTTACTTATAAAGGCAACCCAACAGAGCGTTTAAAGAGCTATGTGGAGATGTTAAATAAAAAAGGCATCAGCGAGATATCCATAATAAGTGATAAATCAGAGGTTATAGCAAGCTCTAACCCAAAAAAGATTGGCACTACTGAAAAGATTGCAGAGAAAAAACAGGCAAGAAAAAAAGACCTCATAATCACAGCAAGGATGGGTGAAGAAGGCAAAAAGGGCACCCAGAAACTCTATAATGTGATTATGCCTGTCTCAATTAAAGGGCAGAATATAGGATATGTCCATATAAACATGGTGCTTGATGACTACAAACTCTTACAAAGCAAAAATCATATAAAAAGGGTATTGAGCATGGTCTTTGCATTCAGCATAGGCATTATTTTGAGCCTTCTCATTGCAGAAAAATACACCGAACCCATTAAAAAGGTCGCAGAGGCAAGTAAAAGGATTGCAAGGGGTGAGCTTGTAAAGATAAGAAATAAAAACAGAAAGGATGAGATAGGAACCCTCATTGAAAGTTATAACGAGATGGTGGATAAACTCGCAGAAAGGGAAGAATTGCAGGAAAAATTGAAAAAGTCTGAACAGCTTTCACTGATAGGGCAGTTATCTTCTGGGATAGCCCACGAGATAAGAAATCCATTGAATTTTCTCTCCCTTTCTATAGGTCATATAAAAGAACGCATATCAGAGGCCCAGATGGAAGGTAGAGAAGAACTCCTAAAGCTTCTTGACAATATTACAAAAGAGATTTACAGGGTAAATGAACTCATCCATAACTTTTTGCTCCTCGGGAAAAATATTAACCTGAACAAGGAATGGGTCTCTTTTGAGACCATTATATCAGAGGCACTTGAGATCTTAAAGGACAAGATAAGAAGTGGAATTTTTATTGAGGTTGCAAATATGGACGGAAATGAATATATATACTGTGATAGAGAGTACATGAGACTCTGCCTCATAAATCTGATAGTAAATGCAATCCAGGCAATAACAGAAGAAAAAGGAACAATAAAAATAGAATACGGCAGGGAAGACTCATTCAGTTTTATCAATGTCATTGATTCAGGTGCAGGGATACCTGAATCAGAACTGGATAGGGTATTTGAACCTTACTATTCTACAAAAAAATTTGGAATAGGCTTGGGTCTTACAATTACTAAGAAGTTTGTAGAGGAACATGGAGGGAACATTGAAATAAAAAGCGTATCTGGTAAAGGTACAAAAATCACCATAAGGATTCCATATGATGATAAACAGTTCAGGCAGCATACTTCTTGTTGAAGACGACCATAACCAGAGGGAGATTATAAAGACCATCCTTACAAAGGAAGGGTACTATGTAGAGGATGCAGACACCGGAAAAAAGGCCCTTGATTTGTTGAAGGGGAGTTCCTTTGATGTTGTATTAACGGATCTGAGGCTGCCAGACATAGACGGAACGAATATACTCAAAGAGGTTAAAATTCAGAATAATCTCTGTCAGGTAATTATCATTACAGCCTTTGGCTCGATCCCGTCTGCTGTTGAGGCAACAAAATTAGGGGCATTCTATTATCTGGAAAAACCTTTTGAAAAGGACCAGTTGCTGCTGGTAATCAAAAATGCCATAAACCAGGTGAGGCTCTTAAAAGATAACATAATGTTGAAAGACCAGCTTGCCAGCAGGTTTCACCTCGATAACATTGTGGGTACCCATAAAAGAATGGAGGAATTATATAAAATTGTAAAGAGGGTGGCCCCTACCAATTCGACGGTAATTATTTATGGAGAAAGCGGTACAGGTAAAGAACTATTTGCCAAAAGCATCCATTACAATAGTCCAAGGAGAAACAAGCCTTTTTATGCCATAAACTGTGCAGCCATACCGGAGACACTCCTTGAAAGCGAGCTCTTCGGTTATGAAAAAGGGGCATTTACAGGGGCGCTCACAAGACATATAGGGCTATTTGAGCAGGCAAACGGTAGCACCCTTTTTCTCGATGAAATAGGTGATTTAACTCTTGGTACCCAGGCCAAGCTCTTAAGGGCCATTCAGGAAAAGGAGATTAGGAGATTAGGCGGAAAAGAAACAATAAAGTTAGATGTGAGGATTATTGCGGCAACGAACAAAAGGCTTGACGAAGAGATAAAAAAAGGAAATTTCAGAGAAGACCTTTACTACAGGTTGAATGTCATTGCATTTTCCATACCTCCGCTGAGGGAAAGGGTAACAGACATACCATTGCTTGTTGAGCACTTTTTAAAAAGATTAAATGACATGGAAAATACAAAAAAGACCATATCTAATGAGGCATTGAAACTACTTATGGATTATTCATGGCCTGGGAATGTAAGACAATTAGAATCCATCATAGAACGGGCATACGTTATGTGTGACGGTTCTATGATTGATGTGGAACATATACCAGAAGAGGTAAAACAGGGCTCATTAAAAAGCCTGCCAGCTCAGTTAAATATTCCCGACGAAGGGATTGATTTTGAGGCAATAGAGAAGGAGCTTATAAAAAAGGCGTATATAAAGGCAGAAGGCAAGGTCTCTGTGGCAGCAAAACTTTTGAACATGTCCTATGATAAACTCTGGTTTAAGATAAAAAAGATGAGAGAAAAGGGTGAGTTGTTTTAATTTTTACGAATTTAAATGATAAAATTCGTAAAATCACGATTTTTTAATACCCCCGATTAATTATAAAATAATAAAAGCCTAATGATTTCAACTTATTAATTTTATGGCATAAAAAGTGCATATAAAAAAGTAGCATTAAAAACTAAAAAAGGAGGTAGTTAAATGAAAAAGGTACTCACAATCGTTTTTGCAATCCTTATTGGCATCGTGTTTATGACACCTGCCTTTGCACAGGAAAAGGCAAAACCAGCAGCACCACCGGAAAAACCAGCAGCAGCAGCTGAGAAGGCAGCACCTGAGAAGAAAGAAGCTAAGAAACCTGCAAAGAAGAAAGAGAAGAAAGAGAAGAAGGAGAAGAAGGAAGAAGCAAAACCAGCAGCAGAGAAGCCAGCTGAGAAACCAAAAGCAGAACCTGCAAAGAAGTAAAATAATTTACTGCAAGAAAAAGGGAGGATTAACCCTCCCTTTTTTATTTTTAAAATCTACACCCCATACCCAAAAAACTTGACAATTAAGGTCAAAAATCGTTAATTATCCATGATTTTATGGAAAGAACCCTTTTACTTAACGCCACATTTGAACCGGTAAGCATCCTTTCGTGGAAAAAGGCAATAACGATGGTCCATCTCGGCAAAGTAGAGGTGGTCAGAGAATATGATAGAGAAATAAGGGGTGTTGCAGTAAGGATAAGACAACCAGCGGTAATAAGACTGCTTAAATTTGTAAAAAACAATCATTCTAATGTGAAGTTTTCAAGGAAAAACATCTTTTTGAGAGATAATTATACATGTCAATACTGTGGAAAGAGGTTTGATCCAAAGGAGCTCACCTGTGACCACATCATCCCTAAATCAAAGGGTGGTGTAACAGAATGGACAAATATCGTAACATCCTGTATTAAATGTAATCTGAAAAAAGGGAATAAACTCCCTGAAGAGGTGGATATGTATCTAAGGAAAAGACCATCAAGGCCAAATGGGCTTTACATATTCATGCTTCATCTGGGCATTAAAACACCACCTGAACACTGGAAGGATTTTATCTTTATGAGGGATTGATATGGACAGAATCTGGGCACCGTGGAGAATGGAATATATAACAGGGGCAGCAACAAAAGGAGAAAAGAAATGTTTTTTATGTATTGACGAAAAAGATGATGATGAGTTACTTGTAATAGGCAGATTGGGAACTGCATTTGTGATTATGAATAAATTTCCATACACAAACGGTCATCTCATGGTTGTGCCGAAAAGACATGTGGGCTCTATAGAAGAATTAGAAGAAAATGAAGTGATGGATATGATGAGGCTTGTTCAGAAGATGACAAAGATATTCAAAAAGGAATTCAATGTAGATGGTCTCAATATCGGCATTAACATTGGAAGGGCAGCCGGAGCTGGTCTCGAAGACCATATCCATATCCATGTAGTTCCAAGATGGTTTGGCGATGCAAATTTCATGGCCGTTATAGGTGAAACACGGGTGATTTCAGAACACATAAAAGAGACATACAGAAGACTCAAGGAAGGGTTTGAAAAGGTTTTTTGATCCATCTAAAGAGGTTTTAACGCCTGTTCAACTTGTTTGCTCCATTACAAAAAGGCCATATGATGACCTCATACTTCCAGAAAGGGCCATAATCCTGTTCAGCCAGGGTGATTTAGGACGCATACTCGCTCATATTGAACATAGCCGAATGGATGCATGGTATCCTTTTAGAACCATTTATAAAACAAAAGGAAAAGGCACAATCTTTACAAAATCAGTAATAGGAGGTCCTAATATTGCCGCTATTGTAGAAGAATTTTCATGTTTTGGAGTAAAGGAGTTTATCATGTGGGGCTATTGCGGTGGTATCAATAGGAATTTAAAATTCGGAGATGTAATTCTTACCCGAGGTGCTATAAGAGAAGATGGTGTGTCATATCATTATCTCGAAGATAGCGAAAGGGAGATTGTGTACTCAAGTTGGGTTGACAAGTGGCAAGGGCCAGCTTATGAGGCAGGGTTTTTAGATGGAATTGTTTGGAGTTCTGATGCCATATACCGAGAAACTGAAAAAAAGATTATAAAATACAGTAAAGAAGGCATTCTTGCTGTAGAGATGGAAGTGTCATCATTCTACAGTGTATGTAGTTATAGAGGCCTAAAGGGCATTGCCTTTCTTGTTGTATCAGATATTTTTACAGAGGAAAAATGGATACCCGGTTTTCATGAAGAAAGATTTAAAAAAGGTATAAAAAAAATTATGGAATTTATATTGAAAAAAGGAATTGTTTAATTTATTAAGTTTTTTCGTTTAAAATAGACCCCTCACCTTACCTGTATCAGTATCTATGTCAATTCTTCTGAATGCCGGATCAGAACTTGTCCCAGGCATAAGGCTTATAGAACCTGTAACAGGACATAAAAACTCTGCGCCAGTAAAAACAAGGATATCTCTCACTGGTAATGTCCATCCTTTAGGTACACCTTTCCACTCTGGTTCATGAGAAAGACTTAAATGGGTCTTCACCATAACAGTGTGGTAATGTCTTTTTTCAGGGTCTGCCTCGAGTACCTTTGCCTTTTCCTCAGCCTCAGGAATCCACAAGACCTTATCGGCATTATAAATCTTTTTTGCAATGACATCTACCCTATCCCGTAAACTCAAATTTTCTGGAAGAAGGTAATTAAAATGATTTTCATGATTACAGGCATCTATGACTGCATCTGCCAGCTCTAAAGCACCATCACCGCCTTTTAGCCAGTGGTCAGATACAGCAACCATTGCCCCTTCTGCCTCGGCATATCTTTTTATGAGTTTTATCTCATCTGGAGTATCTGTGTTGAATCTATTTATACACACAACAGGTTTTATACCCGACATCTTGACGATCTTAATATGGTGTAAAAGATTAGGTATACCCTTATCGAGGAGGTTCAAATCCTCTTTTGTGTATTCTATGGGAATCTTTATGCCCGGGGCGACCCTTGGTCCTCCACCATGCATCTTTAAAGCCCTTACCGTAGTTGTGATAACGGCTATATCCGGAATTAAACCGCTTATTCTACATTTAACATTACAGAACTTTTCAAATCCGATGTCTGCGGCAAATCCGCTTTCGGTTATGTGATAATCGAAGAGTTTAAGTCCAATTTTATCTGCAATAATGGATGACTGCCCAAGGGCGATGTTTGCAAAAGGACCTGCATGGACAAGCACGGGTTGACCTTCAATGGTTTGAAGAAGACTTGGATTGATACTATCTTTTAAAAAGGCACACATTGCCCCTGCCACCTCAAGGTCTTCTGTTGTTATGGCTCTGCCCTGCCTGTCAAAGGCAACGGTGATTTTACCTATCCTTTCCCTTAAATCCTTTAAATCTTTTGCAATAGAAAGTATGGCCATTATTTCAGAACTAACAGCAATATCAAATCTTGACTGCATGGTAATACCGTCCATCCTACCACCGAGGCCTATTATGATATTGCGGAGGGATTGGGCACAGAAGTCTATGACCCATCCCATCTGGACATTTTTTGAGTCTATGTCAAGCCTCTTTAGACCCCTTTTTTGGAGTTCTGCATCGTTATAATTTCTTTCATGTTGCATCCTTGCCGTTAAAGCTACCATAGCAAGATTATGGGCATTCATTATATTGTATATGTCTCCTGTTAAACCAAGGGAGAATTCTGTAAGGGGAATCACCTGGGCATTTCCACCACCTGCTGCACTGCCTTTTATATTCATTGTGGGTCCTATGGAAGGCTGCCTTATGGCGCCACCCACATTTTTTCCCCTTTTACCAAGACCTTCAAGTAGTCCCATGGTTGTTGTGGTTTTCCCTTCACCGAATGGTGTGGGGGTTATGGCAGTAACGACGATATATTTCCCATTGGGTCTTGAAGAAAGTCTTTCTAATATCTTTTTATAATCAAGTCTTGCAATCCTTCCATACGGTATTACCTCTTCTTTTTGTAGTCCCATCTCTTCGCTTAGCTGCCAGATACTTTTCATCCTTTCTTCTGCTGCCTCTGCTATCTGCCAGTCAGCCATCTTTGTTGCATCGTAAGGCATATACTCTCCTTTTTTATCGATTTTTTCTATCCTATATTTCAAGCCAGGAATCTGAATAAAGGGTTCTGCCCATAAGGACATGCACTGTCTTTATATAATCTCTCTCTTCTTTTGAAAGAGAATCATATGCAATCTCTTCTCCATCCATGGCTCTATAAATGAGATTTTCAAGCTCCGGTCTTTTATCCCTTGCAATGGCCTTTAGCTCCTCATCAAATGCGTCTGCTATAGCTGAATACATCCCGTATCTTTTAAGCATTATAAGATAGGTTCTATTCAATATGCCTCTTAAATGAGGGGGCACACCACTTGAAACATTAGAGATACCGCATGTAGATTTCGAATTAGGGGCAATATCTTTTAGCATCATGGCAAATTCTGTGCAGCCCTGAATTTGTAACTGTTGAGAATTTACAGGTAAAACTACAGGATCAAGCCAGATATCCTCTTCAGGTATATCGTATGTGAGGGCCTCTGCGAGTATCTGGGCTGCAAGAAGACCCCTTTCATTTGCATCCCTTGGGATGCCTTCAACACCTAATGTGAGCCCTATAAAACCTGCATTGTATCTTTTTGCGAGGGGCATCAAGGCACTCATCCTTTCTGGTCTTGCGGAAATGGAATTTATTAGGGCCTTACCTTTATGGACCTTAAGTCCTGCCTCCATGGCCTCAATATTGGTTGTATCAAGACTTAAGGGTAGTTCCACCACTTCCTGAACTATCTTAACAACCCACTCCATGATTTCTGCTCCGTCTTTCCTCACAGGTCCTAAATTTATATCAAGCATATCTATTCCTGCTTCTGCCTGGGCAATGGCAAGTCTTCTTATGGGTTCAGGGTCTTTCTGGCCTATTGCCTCTTTAATCCTTTTTGACATAATATTTATATTCTCACCTATTAAAATCATATATTCCCCACTTATTAATGTTTCCATGTCTTCAAAAAAGACGGGATTTGGGAGGCCTCCCTTGGTCCCACGATTATCTCCCATCCAGGGAGAGACTCCTCCATATCCCCTGCGATGGAGGCAGTATAACCCGGTATAATTACCTTCCTGTGTGATATATTATTTTCAATTCCACATTTTTTTATAAATGCACCTACAAGGTCACCTACAAACTTACCAGCAGCCCATGCTGTGAGAACTGATAGTCCTTCTGTATCCATTACGCACAGCCAGCTCGGGACCCTTGAATTTTCAATCTCTCCGCTCACTATAAAATATGTGAGAGAAAAATTGCATGTCACAAGGACAGGGGAGTTTTCATCAGGATTGTTAATAGGGTAAATACCCTCTTGGGTAGTCATAGGCCTTTGCGGGTCTGTATAGATGTTTAACCTCTGTAATAATAAAGGAAAAAGACTCTCTCCTGTGAAATCACTAAACACGATAATGCCTGCATATTTTGCCACCATAACAGAGGCACCCATGACTTCCTTCATAAAATCATCACTCATCATGCAGGGAAATACAATTGTGGGAAATCCTAATGGCTTAAATCTTTTTAAAATTGCAGACCTTCTTATTGTAATCTGGTCATAAAATGCCTGTTTTAAGCTTTTTGCCCCAGTATCAATGACTATATCTTTAATGCCCATGGAAGTCAGCCTTTCTGTTATGTATGCCACATCTTCTATGCCGTTGCCTCTTGCCACTACCGGACATCCATAATCTTTTGATAACACCCCATACTGTTCAAAGTTATCTCTGTTGGCAGCATATATTAGGGGTCTTTTTCCTTTTAGAATTTCAAGACCTTCTTTCATAAGAGAGACATCTTCGCACATGATGATGGACCCATAAGGTATATCCTTTGCCTTTTTCACCATGTTTAAAAACCTTTCGTCTCTTCCTGTGTGTTTCAGGGCAACAAGTTCAGGCTTAAGTGTCATTCCAATTCTTTCATACTGATAAAATGATAACTTTGATAATCTTTTTTCTATCTCTTCATCGCTAAATTCATCTGAAATTAATATGGCAAAACCTGGTTTATTGAAAAAAGTCTTTTCATGTCTGAATAGAACTGTTTCACCACCTACCTTTATTTCATAATCGCCATGACCTATGGTTAGTTGCCTTATTGGCGGTGCACTTGCATCTGATAGTTTATCTTTTGCCTCTTGAGAAACATGGGGGCATGCCTCAAGTTCTGTCTTACCCGCCGCCAAAGCCATGGCAAAGGCAAGGCATGTGGGAAAATTGCAATCCCTGCAGTTTGTCTTGGGAAGAAGTTTAAAAATTTCAATTCCTGTAAGCGCCATTTCAGTCTTCCTTTCTAATTTTTAAAGCCATAAAAATCCAATGCTATGGATTATAAAAAATTAAAACATATAAAGCAAGAATGAGTAGTTTTTAATTGAAAAAAACTTAAAATGGTTTACAATTGTAATTGAAAAAACTTTAAAAAAGGAGGAGGGGTTATGGATAAAATTATAAGGATAAACATGGCAGCAGAGCCAGCTCCTGAAGTGAAAATTACCGATACAAAAGGTTATGAAGGACTCGGCGGTAGAGGACTTACATCAGCGATTGTTTTTAAAGAGGTGCCGCCTACATGTCATCCTTTGTCTTCTTATAATAAGCTTGTCATTGCACCAGGTTTATTGAGTGGGACAATGGCAGCCATGTCAGGTCGTATATCTGTTGGCTGCAAAAGCCCTCTCACAGGCGGTATAAAGGAGGCAAACGCTGGGGGTCAACCATCACAGATGCTTGCCAGACTTGGATATGCAGCAATCGTCATAGAAGGGAAACCAAAAGGGGATGACCTGTATAAGGTCTTAATAAATAAGGATGGCGTAAAGGTAGAAAAAGACAACAGCCTAAAAATGCTCGGTAATTATGAAACTGTGGAGAGGATGAAAAAGGAATTCGGCGAAAAGATCTCCTGTATATCCATAGGTCCAGCGGGTGAGATGAGGCTTGCTGCTGCATCTGTTGCCTGCACAGACATTGAATTAAGACCTACAAGACATGCAGGCAGAGGCGGTGTGGGTGCTGTTATGGGCTCAAAGGGTGTTAAGGTGATTGTAATCGATGATGAAGGTACAAAGATGAGGGAACCAAAAGACAGAGAAAGGTTCAGACAGGCAAATGCAAAATTCATTGAGGGTTTGAGAAAACACCCTGTAACAGGGGAAGCTCTTCCTGCATACGGAACAAATGTCTTAACCAATATTTTAAATGAGGCAGGGGGATATCCTACATATAACTTTAAGGAAGGGAGGTTTTTAGGTGCTGCAAAGATAAGTGGTGAAACAGAGGCAGCCCTCGAGACTGAAAGGGGAGGTGTGGCAACCCATGGTTGTCATCATGGCTGTGTCATAAGATGTTCCGGCATTTATCATGATAAAGATGGCCGTTATCTTACCAAACAACCTGAATATGAAACAGTATGGGCACACGGTGGAAACTGTGGCATAGATGATTTAGATAAGATTGCCATGCTTGATTTTCTTGATGATGATACAGGTCTTGATACCATAGAGATGGGAGTAACCATCGGTGTGGCCATGGAGGCGGGTCTACTCAAATTCGGTGATGCCGATGGGGCCATTGAACTCATAAAAGAGGTGAAGAAAGGCACACCCTTAGGAAGGATAATAGGTAGCGGTGCCCTTGTAACAGGCAGGGTCTTTGGTGTGGAAAAGGTGCCTGTAGTAAAAGGTCAAGGGCTACCTGCATATGACCCAAGGGCTGTACAAGGCATAGGGGTTACATATGCCACAAGTCCTATGGGTGCTGACCATACAGCAGGGTATGCGGTGGCAACAAATATTTTGAAGGTAGGTGGTTTTGTTGACCCACTGAAGCCAGAAGGACAGATTGAGCTTTCAAGAAATCTTCAGATTGCCACGGCAGCAGTGGATTCAACAGGCATGTGCCTGTTTATAGCCTTTGCCCTTCTTGACCAGCCGGAGACATTCGAGGCACTCATTGAAATGATAAATGCCTTTTATGGATTGAAACTAACAGCGGATGATGTGGTTAATTTAGGTAAAAATATACTCACCATGGAGAGGACCTTTAACAGGCTTGCTGGATTTACAAAAGAGCATGACAGGCTACCTGATTTCTTTAAAAGGGAACCCCTGCCACCTCATAATGTAACATTCAGTGTAACCGATGAGGAGTTAGACCAGGTCTTTAACTGGTAACATATGAATATTCAAGGGGATTGTGCTGAGAGAGAAACTTCAAAGATTAAACTTTACATGAAAACAGAGGCCCGTTCTATGTTTTTTATGTTATTTCAGCAGGGCGTTCAGGTAAAGACTTCTGTTGGGTTAAATGTGAGAAGTATTTTGAAAAATGTCTTTGATATAACCGATGAATTTATCGAAAGAAGAATCAGCACAATCCTCCTTGATGGAAAGGTTGTTGATGATATTGACAGGGCAATAATAAAAGAGGGTTCAACCCTTGCCCTCTCAGGTGCCATGCCCGGCCTTGTTGGTGCCACTATGAGAACCCATAGTGCATACGAATCCTTTCGCAGGGCCATTACTTATCAAGAAAAAGAAAATTTTTATCCTGAAAGGATTGGTCTTTTCACCATAAAATTGTTTAATGTGCTCACCCATGAACTTGCCCCAACTTTACTAAAAAAAGGGATAATTTTACATACAGAACAACTTAAAGAGATGTTTTTGGAAAAAGAGAGAATATTGTCAAAATATCTAAAAAAGGCATGTATAGACAATAATGAGGTTAAACCCACTATGTTAATACACTACGACAGATATAAAGGAATGTGTTTAATGGAAATAGATTTTTCTGAGGCAGAAAATGACAGTTAATGTAAAACTCTTTGCCACACTCAGGATAAATAGATTTTCAGAAAAAAGATATGAAGTAGCCCAGGGCACAACTGTGGGAGAACTTATAAAAGTGTTAGATATACCTTATGAACAGGTAAGCATTATTTTTGTAAACGGAAAACATGC
>JAOAFK010000166.1 GCA_026416315.1 Syntrophorhabdaceae bacterium
ACCCCTTATCTTTTTAAACTTTTTCTCCATGTCATCCCGTTCCCATGTAAGAAGTTGCTCTAAATTGTTATTTACAGAAGACATGACCCATTTGAAGATTTTGTGCATGCCGTCAAAATATTCACCTTCATTTTTGATTTGGTTGTAAATCTCTTCAGGCAAGAATTGCTTTAAGCCGTCTTTAATCCCCGTTGACCAGAATTTAAAGATCTCTTCTATAAAATTTACAAGGAGGCTGTTACTCTCTACATGGGATTGTTTTCTTAAAAAATTTATAAGCTTGTCATTTCTATGGGTCATCTCATCTACATCTGTGGATATGGCTCTTAGCTCGCCCTCTGCACCTATTTCTGAGAAAAATACAGGAAACATTCTGAGGAGTTGCTTGACAAGGTTATATGCAGGGGTGATGTCAGAATTGAGTAAGTTTGATATGTCTTTTTGAATGAGGTCCGTGTCTTTTATGAATATCCCGCCTAATTTAAGATTTATAATGAGGGCAGAAATCAATCTTTTTGTCCACCTCGGTTTTGTGGCAATGATGTTTAACCATGCCCTAATATTCATTACATGGCCGGGATTTACCACAACTTGCCATTCTGACGTTGAACCCCGTATTTCAGGGTATTGAAAACCGAATGAAATAAGCTCATCTATAAATGTGTTTACAAGGTTATGGTTGTTTTGTAAAAAAACCTCCCTCCCTATTGTGGTTATACAATCTATAATGGGTCCTTTCTGGTCTCTGTATGATGGCCCTTTTTTTAGCATATTGAAAAATGCCTTTACAAACCCCTCCATGTCTTTTTTGTCAATCTCTTTAAATACCCTTCCTAAGCTTCTGTTTATTTCAAGGAGGATGTTCATGTATACATCTGAAAGGGCCTGGATGTTCATCATATTATAGAGAAAACCAAGCTTTAAGGTTTTGGCCTTATCTTTTAATATATCAAGCCTTTCAATGTTATCTGCGGCAAGAAAATAACCATCTACGATGAGACCATGATCCGGTAATTCAATGTATTTGGATATAAGATCAAAAAAATCCCCCTCGCCATCTCTTTCTATCAATTTAATCTTTTTCAGTAATGCCTTCATATAATCATGGCTCAATGGAAATAGGATTTGTTTAATATGAGCTATTTCTTCATCATTTAAATCATGGTCTCCAAAGTTCCAGAGGATAGGATCTGGCTGGGTAATCCAGTATTCATAGGTTTCACTGAATATCTCGCTGGCGAGTTTTTTAAGGTAAGGTGTTGAAATGCAAATACCCTCTTCAATGAGGGCCTTTAAAAACACCTTTAAACCACCAGAGGTTTTTTTAAAGACCCCCTTTTCTGATAGAGTGATTTTGTATATGGCCTCTATGGCATAATTTAGAAATTTGATATTCCTGTCCTTATATATTCCGCTTTTTGTAATGAGGACATGGAGATATTCAAAGAGATATCTACTGGCAGCTTCTTTTATGTTTTCGTTCGAACAGCTTTTTATAATTTCAAGATAGATATTGAGAATCGCCTCTATTGCATGGGCACCTTTTTCATGGTTATTAAATGTATAAAAATCGCCAATGGATATTGTCTTTAGTGTCTTTAGGCAGTATTCCCAATTTACATAAGGATGGTTTAATTCTTTTAAAAGTTCTTCAGTTTTTTTAAATAATCCATAGTGCCTTCTACATATTTCAAGAAGGATATTATATCTTTCAGGTATCT
>JAOAFK010000204.1 GCA_026416315.1 Syntrophorhabdaceae bacterium
CCGTTGCCGCCTATGGCATAGGCCAAACCGCCTCCTGAGCCGCCTGCACCACCTTGACCACCGATACTCTCCCCCCAGACACCAGGAGTATTTGAGACGTTAATATCCCCTGAAGGTGCCAGAATATGGTTATAACTATAAATGCTCACCGGAGGCCCCTGACCTCCGGGACTGCCATTATCTCCTACCCCGTAGACAACATACACGTTGAAATCACCATCAGCGCCTTTGGAACCCACCTGAATCTCCTGGAGGCCCCCTGCTAATAGGGAGTTAGATAAAAGGGCTAAACTACATATTAATGATAGGATGTTAGCCACCAAGATCCGCCCGATTCTTCGCCAGTTTAACCGAAAAAGGTGAATCGAACTACCCCCTGCCGCCCGAAACGGACAAATGAACTGTTTCATATAATCTCCTTATAGATAGAATTTTTTATAAAAACTCTTGACTATATAAAAAGATCAAAATAGCAGAAGAGTTTTTATAGACCTATTTTATAAAGATTATCGTCACAATGAGAGATATCTTTAACTAATTTTTGAATTTATAATTTTTTTTGATTATCTGTTCAGCATTATTGAAGTGATTTAAATAGTTAAGATAAATTTAGGTTTAATGATTGTTTTTTATATTTTTATACTGAAAAAAGTTATTTCAGAGTATTACAAATTTTTTTATGTATTCAACTATCTCATCAGGTTCGTCCATTACTCTGAAAATATTCATATCCTCACAGGATATTTTGCCTGTTCCAAGAAGTGCCTCTCTTATCCAATTAATGAGACCATTCCAGTATGAAGAATCCATCAATACCACAGGAAAAGGCTTGATCTTTTTGGTCTGGATGAGGGTTATTGCCTCAAAACACTCATCGAGGGTTCCAAATCCGCCTGGAAGCACAATATATGCCACGGCATATTTTAAAAACATAACCTTTCTTACAAAAAAATACCTGAAGCTCAGTTTTATATTCGCATACGGGTTCGGTTTCTGCTCAAAAGGCAATTCAATATTTAATCCAATGGATTTTGCACCACCTTCTTTTGCACCTCTATTGGCAGCCTCCATAACACCCCCACCACCGCCAGTGATTACATTGAAACCCGCCTTTGCAATGGCCTTTGCAAGTTTTAGTGCCTTTTCGTAGAGGTCGTCGCCTTTTTTACATCGTGCACTGCCGAAAATGCTAACAGCAGGGTAAACATCGGCGAGATTTTCAAAACCTTCCACAAACTCTGCCATGATCCGGAACAGTCGCCACGTATCCTTTAATGTAAAATCTTCTATTACATACTGTTTTTCCATAATTTCACCTTTTTATCTTGAGATTTTGAACATTTACTTATATTATTTATAAGACGCCGATATGTCAATTGAATTTATCTGAAAAGGCTTGCAACGTCTTAATAAATCGGAGGAATGTAATGAATAGAGAAATATTCAGGGAATACGATATAAGAGGTACAGTGGAAAAAGACTTAACGGATGATGTTGTAAGAGATATAGGAAGGGCCTTTGCCACATATATGAAAGACAGGGGCAAAAAAGATGCCTCTGTTGGAAGGGATGGAAGGCTCAGTTCAGAGCATCTCAAAAATCTTGTTATTGAAGGCATGGTTGAATCAGGCTTGAATGTAATTGATTTAGGACAGTGCCCGACACCTCTTTTTTATTTTTCTTTATTTAATCTAAATGTAGATGGCGGTATCATGGTCACAGGCAGTCATAATCCACCTGAATTTAACGGTTTTAAGGTGGCTTATGGAAAGACCACACTATTTGGTGAAGAGATTCAGGATTTGAGGAGAATTATAGAGGAACAGAGGTTTACAAAAGGTGCAGGTTCATATAAAGAATATAAAAATATTGTAGAAGACTATTACAATTTTTTAAGGGGAAACATTAAGATCAATAAAACTTTTAAAATCGTTGTAGATGCCGGAAACGGTGTGGCCGGAGTTGTGGCAGTGCCAATCATGAAGGAATTCAAGCAAGTTGTGATAGATATCTTTTGCGATGTGGATGGTAGGTTTCCCAATCATTTTCCGGATCCTACTGTAGAAAAAAACATCATTGCCTTAAGAGAAACTGTGCTTAAAAATAAGGCAGATGTAGGCATCGGTTATGATGGCGATGGAGATCGAATAGGCGTTATAGACAACGAGGGTAATGTCATCTGGGGAGATTATCTAATGATAATCTTTGCAAGGGATATTTTCAAGGAGAGACAAGGCGCTTATTTTGTGTCAGAGGTAAAATGTTCTAAAAACCTCTATGATGATATTGAAAAGCACGGAGGCAAGCCTATTATGTGGAAGGCAGGCCACTCTTTGATAAAACAGAAGATGAAGGAATTAAATGCAGTATTAGGCGGTGAGATGAGTGGACACATGTTTTTTGCGGATAGATTTTTCGGTTACGATGATGCCATATATGCATCCCTGAGGTTCATTGAGATTATGGAAAAAGAAGGAAGGCCTGTGTCAGAATTTCTAAAAGACCTTCCAAAATTGTATTCAACACCAGAGATAAGGGTGGATTGTCCTGATAATTTAAAATTTCAGGTGGTAAAAAATTTAACAGAATATTACAGGAAAAGATACAACATCATAGACATCGACGGGGTAAGGGTCTTAATGAATGATGGCTGGGGGTTAGTTAGGGCATCAAACACGCAGCCTGTCCTTGTGTTAAGGTTTGAGGCAGAAAGCCCAGAGGCCCTCGAGCGAATTCAGAAGACCGTTAACGATGACTTAAAAAGGATAATGGAAGAGACGCGACAATAGAGCAATTCTGTTATAAATTAGATTAAAATCCTGAATTCTATAATTAAAATGATTAGATAGCAGGTCAAAACCTGCTAAATTTTTTTATTATGAAAACACTACCGAGAGATATTACAAAACCCGCAAGGTATATAGGCATAGAACCCAACGCCGTTATAAAAGATGTAAAGGATATAAAAGTCAGATGCGCCCTCTGTTATCCTGATATATATGAAGTGGGTATGTCCTATTACGGATTTTTTTTACTGTATGAGCTTATAAACAGTATAGATGGCGTATGGTGTGAACGGTGTTTTGCACCATGGGTGGATATGGAGAATTATATTAAAAAAAATCATATCCCCTTATTTACCCTTGAAACAAAAACACCCCTTAATAAAATGGATGTGGTGGGATTTTCATTAACCTATGAACTCAACATCACAAATGTCTTGAATATGCTAAAACTCTCTGATATCCCTGTTAGGGCATCAGAAAGAAAAGATTTACCTCTAATCATGGGAGGTGGTGCCCTAACCCTCAATCCCTTACCTTTTGAGGATTTTTTTGACTTAATCGTTGTGGGTGAGGCAGAAGAGATACTTTTCCATATATTTGAAATACTAAAAGAGGCTAAAGGTGCAGGTAGGTGGGAGATCATTAAAAAGCTCTCAGAGCTTGAAGGCATATATTCTCCTTTATTCGAAAAGAAGACAGTTAAAAGGATTTATATAAAAGACCTAAACAGCTCGCCACATCCCATAAAACCACCCATACCCATTGCAGGTAGCATCCATAACAGGCTTAATGTGGAGATATCGAGGGGATGCGGTAATGGTTGCAGATTCTGCATGGCAGGTTTTGGCTACAGGCCTTACAGGGAACGCTGCCTTGATACACTAAAGGATATAATAGATTCTGGATTGAAACATACAGGATATGAGGAGATTTCTTTTCTATCATTAACATCAGGGGATTATACAAATCTTTTAGAGGCTATCACCTATGTGAGAGAAAAGCACAAAAATACATCTGTTTCACTCCCTTCTCTTAAAATAGGTTCTCTATCTGATGAGGCAATAATCACCATAGGGGAGATTGCGAGAACGGGTTTTACCTTTGCCCTTGAGGCCGTTACAGAAGTATTAAGGTGCAGAATCAACAAGCACCTCGACCTTGAAAAATTTTTTTCGCAACTGCCAATCCTTAAAAAATTTGGTTGGAGAAACATCAAGCTATATCTTATGATAGGCTTTCCCTGGGAGACAGAAGAAGATTTAAAAGGTATCAAAGAGGTGGTAAGGTTATTTAAAAGACATGGGATTCTTGTAAACCTTGCTATATCGCCTTTTGTTCCAAAACCCCATACACCTTTTCAGTGGCTTTCCATGGATGAAGATCGAAACCTCACTGACAAGTTAGAGATCATAAAAAGGTCATTAAAAGGTGAAGGGGTGAAGATAAAATATAGAGATATCAATGTAAGTAAAGCAGAGGCGCTTATATCAAGGGGAGATAAAAGACTCACCACCCTTTTTGAATACCTTTCAGAAAATAATATACGCCTTGAGGCCTGGAGCGAATACTTTGATTTTGAAAAATATAGAACTTGGTTTGATAAAAATGAGTTGGATATGACTCTGTTCATAGGTGGAAGACAGCCTAACTCACCCCTGCCATGGGATTTCATTGATACGGGAATAGATAAAGCTTATCTTA
>JAOAFK010000029.1 GCA_026416315.1 Syntrophorhabdaceae bacterium
AGAATGGAGCCGGCCTGGGGGTATTATAAGGTTCGGTATGCCAAGACGATTAGATAATCAGGTGAGGATGGAGATCCAGTTTGCCCCAACCTTCCCCCAGTATACAGAGACATTATGGAGTGTGGAGGAGGTGAGGTAGGAAGTTTGTTTAGAAAGGGCTAATGGATTTATAACATCATTATATGGTTGTTTTTCTTTATCCATGCCCTTCTTAACGCATAGTCAGGTATTATTTTTTCTACCAGACCCCAGAATCTTTTAGAATGGTTCTTCTCTTTTATGTGGCATAGCTCGTGCACAACCACATAATCAATGATATAAGGTGGCGCCATAACAATCCTCCAGGAAAAACAGATACTGTTTTTATGGGAACACGAACCTAATCTTTTTAAGGCATTAGTAATTCTAATGCGTGAAGGAAAAACATCCATTATTTTTGTGTAATGATTTATCTTTTCGTTTATGATTTCGAAGGCCCTTTTCCTATACCATTCGATAAAGGCTTCTTTTATGGATTCTATTTTTTTGTCACAAAAAAGAAAACGGCCATCTATCAATCTCAATGTTTTTCCGCCTTCGCTTCTGTCAGTATAAACAATGGGATATGGTTTGCCCAGATAAAAAAATTCTTCACCCTCAATGAATCTCTTCTCATGGTAATGATTTGACCTGTTTTCCTTTATCTTCTTTTTTATCCAGTTGATATTTTTTCTGAAAAAATCTTCAACTTTGCTATCAGGGGTTTTCAAAGGTGCATATATGACCACATCTCCTTTTGAATCCACCTTCAGTGTTAAGGTCTTTTTTCTTCTTTTACTTTTTATTAGCCTATATTTAAGATCCATGTATTGAGAACTAAATTTCTAAATCATCGTTTATGTAAGGCACATATGTTATAAAACCGAGCTTTTCATTTACAACCCTTGCAAACTCCATTTCCACATCCTCTTCACCGTGCACCACAAAAACTTTAGGACTATTTTTAAACGAACCCAGCCATTCAAGCAGTTCTTTCTGGTCAGCATGTGCAGAGAAACCACCGATTGTATAAACCCTTGCCCTTATGGCAATCTCTTCACCGAGGATATGGGCTGATTTTGCCCCATCAACAATATGCCTGCCCAATGTCCCCTTTGCCTGAAAGCCTGAAAAAACTATACTGCATTCAGGTCTCCATATGTTGTGTTTAAAATGGTGTCTGATCCTGCCGCCCTCACACATACCGCTACCCGCAATGATGATGGCACCTGATTTTATTTTATTTATCTGCTGGGACTCTTCCACCGTTGTGGTAAAATGAAGGTTCAATCCATCTCTACTTGAAAATTTAAAAAACTCCTTTGCCTCGAGGTCGAATAGTTCAGGGTGGGATAGATATATCTTTGTTGCCCTGTCTGCAAGGGGGCTATCAATATAGACATTTAAATTTTTGAACCTGCCTTCCTTAACAAATTTTTTAAGGATATATAAAATGTCCTGGGTTCTGCCCACGGCAAAGGCAGGTATTAATACATTGCCGCCCTTTTTGAAGGTCTTATCTATTGCATCTGCAAGTTCTTCAATGCTTTCATCCATGCCTTTGTGCAGTCTATTTCCATATGTGGATTCCACTATCACATAGTCTGCTTCTTCAATATGGGTCGGGTCGTTTATTATGGGGTTATTTGATTTACCCACGTCCCCTGAAAACACAACCTTTTTTTCCATATCGTTCTCTTTATAATACACCTCAAGTATGGCAGAACCGAGGATATGACCCGCATCGAGGAACCTATAACTGAAACCATCTACTAACTCCTCTATTTCTCCGTATCTCTTTCTCTTAATAAAAGGAAGGGCCTTTAATACATCTTCTTCTGTGTATAAGGGTTCATAGACAATATCTTTTCCAGACCTGAATGATTTTTTTGTCATCCACTCTGCGTCCTTTTCCTGGATATGGGCAGAGTCAAGAAGCATGATCTCAACAAGGTCTGCTGTAGCCTCTGTTGTCAAAATCCTGCCCTTGAAACCTTCTGCCACAAGTTTTGGAATAAGTCCCGAATGGTCAAGGTGGGCATGCGTCAATATAAGATATTCAATGTTTTCAGGATTAAAATTAAAAGGTTTTTTGTTTAATTCCTCGGCATCTCTGCCCTGATGCATCCCACAATCCACAAGCAGTTCAATGTCTTTGTAAGTTAAATGATAACATGATCCCGTAACCTTTCTTACCGCACCTAAAAACCTTATCTTCATCTTCTTCTCCCTTTTAAATCAAGCTTTTCTTTTATATGAAATTTAATATCTTTTATCAATGTTTTTGTCGTTCATAATTTATATATAGGTGTGCAACAATTCAAATCTGATATTAGTTTCTCTTAATTGCCTTTAATGCTACCTTAGCCTAAAATGCTTTGTTCTGGGTTTTATCAAGCTCTTTGTCACAGGATAAACGCTAAAGGGAATGTTTAAAATTATTATATCAGCTATGATATATGGTAAAAATTGATAAGATCATCTCAACGAGAAGCTCGATTTAACTAATGATATCTTCTATTTTATTATACCAGTCTTCAATAGTTTTCAAGGCATTTTCAATGACCTTGTTTTTTCTTCTCCTGTTATAACCCTTCAATATGCCGAAATTTATATTCATGGGCTGAAAGTCTTTTCTTTCAGTAGTAATATATTCGATGAGGGCACCTATGCATGTTTCCGGAGGTGGTGGAATAAATTCAATACCTTTAATAAAGCAAAGGGCAGATAAACCGGCAATTATACCCATGGCTGAAGATTCACAATAGCCTTCAACACCTGTGATCTGGCCTGCAAAAAATATTTCTTTATTACTTTTCAATTGAAGGCTTTTATTTAAAAGTTTTGGTGCATTTATATACGTATTTCTATGGATACTGCCGTATCTTAAAAACCTTGCATTTTTAAGACCTGGAATGAGCCTAAAAACCCTTTCCTGCTCTTTATAGGTAAGTTTTGTCTGAAATCCCACCATATTGAACATTTTGCCCTCGGTGTCCTCTCTTCTTAATTGCACTACTGCAAAAGGCTCCTTTTTTGTTCTTCTGTCTATTATACCCACTGGCTTCATGGGTCCATAAAGAAGGGTCTGCTTGCCCCGGGATGCCATAACCTCAATGGGGAGACACCCTTCAAAATAAGGTATGCCTTCAAAAGGCCTGGGTGAAACCTTATCAGCCTCTAAAAGGGCATTATAGAATCTATCGTATTCCTCTTCTGTTAAGGGGCAATTCAGATAATCGGATGAATCATCTCTGTATCTTGTGGCATAAAATGCATGGTTAAAATCAATGGAATCGCCATCAATTATAGGAGATATGGCATCATAAAAATAAAGATTTTTACTTCCTGTAATGGAGATTATTTTCTCTGTAAGGGCCTCACTTGTTAATGGGCCTGTGGCGATAATAACGGGTCCGGCCGGTATCTCTTTTATTTCCTCTCTCATCACTTTTATTAAAGGATTTTCAAAGATTTTATCCGTAATATATCGTGAGAATTTCTCTCTGTCCACAACGAGGGCTTTACCACCCGGTATGGATGTAGCCCGTGCAGCCTCCATAACAATAGAATTAATGAGCCTCATCTCTTCTTTTAATAATCCATGGGCATTTGTGAGTTCCTTTGATTTAAGGGAATTGCTGCATACAAGCTCAGATAGCATGGAGGTTTTATGGGCAGGGGTTGTATTATGAGGTCTCATTTCGTATATTACTGCCCTGCCGCCCATTCGTGCTATCTGATGGGCAGCCTCAACCCCGGCAAGACCACCGCCTATTATTTTGATTTCCATCCACAGCCCTTGCGGAGACAGTATGTTGTGTTTTTATAAATAAAGAGTGTTGGGGCAAGACACTTGGTGCATGTGCCCTCTTTTGGCTCCATATATGTGGTAAATGAGCAATCAGGATAATTGGAGCAACCTACAAATCTCTTTTTCTTTTTTGATAATTTCTCCACAAGCCTTCCACTACAGTTTTCTTCCGGGCAGGAAAAACCAAGATCATATGGTTCTGTATTTTTACAATCGGGATAATTGCTACAGGCAAGGAATCTGCCGAATCTGCCTGTTTTTTCTATCATCTTGCCGCCGCACAATTTGCATACCCCTTTAGTCTCTGCCTCTTGAACATGAATATTTCCATCGGTTTCTATTTTTACGTTTTTCTTGTTTTTACAATCAGGTCTTCCACTGCAGACAAGGTATTCTCCATTTTTCCCCCCCCTCAAAATCATTTTCCTGCCGCATTTTTCACATATTATATCTGTCTCTTTTTCTTCTTTTTTTAAGCTCTTCATGCCGTGTTCGGCCTGTTCTAAATATTTTTTTAATGCTTCGTAGAATCTTTCAAGGGATTTTACCCAATCTCTTTTACCTTCTTCTATAAGGTCAAGACGTTCCTCCATCTTTGCGGTAAAGTTTACATCCACAATCAGAGGGAAAAACTCTTTCATCAGTTTGTTTACTGTCATGCCTAAATGTGTGGGGATAAACCTCCCTTTTTCCTTTTTTACATAATTTCTATCCTGAACAATAGAAACAATCGTTGCATATGTTGAGGGTCTACCGATGCCCTTTGTTTCAAGGGTTTTAATAAGGGTCGCCTCATTATAACGGGGAGGGGGTTGCGTAAATCTTTGCTGGAGGTCAATGTGTTTTAGTTCGAGCCTCTGACCCTTTTTTAATTCCGGAAGTTCTTCTGCCTCCTCATGTTCCTCTATATCCTCCTCATAGACTCTTGTAAAACCATCAAATAGTACCTGCTTCCCTCTTGCAACAAATATATAGTCATCTCCTATTTCTACAGTATTTATCCTTATTTTCTGCTGTGTCATCTGAGATGCGATAAACCTTTTCCAGATCAATTCATACAGGGCGTAGAGGTCTTTATCAAGATATGGTTTTACCTTTTCCGGAGTTATATTAACATCTGTTGGTCTTATGGCCTCGTGGGCATCCTGGGATGTCTTTTTATTTTTGAATTGATTGGGCATTTTGGGTAGATAAGATGGGCCGTAAGTTTTTTCTATAAAGTTTCTTGCCCCTTCAATGGCCTCAGATGACACCCTAACAGAATCCGTCCTCATATAAGTAATCAGCCCTGTATTTCCTTCATCACCTATGTTTACACCTTCATAAAGCATCTGGGCAAGGAGCATGGTTTTTTTAGGGGTGAATTTCAGTTTTCTCGAGGCCTCCTGTTGGAGTTTACTCGTTATAAAAGCAGGTTGGGGCATGACCATTTTATCTTTTATCTCAATGTTTGAAATCTCAAAGGTCTTGTCTTTTATAAGTTCTTTGATTCTCTCAGCCTCTTCTTTTGATGTAACCTTTAATTTTTCACTACCTCTTCTTTCAAGGGTTGCCTCAAAGGTTTCATTTTTATCCGTTAAGAATGTTCCTTTTATAGTCCAGTATTCTTCAGGCTTAAAATTTAATATCTCCTCTTCTCTGTCACATATGATCCTTAACGCTACAGACTGCACCCTCCCTGCAGAGAGTCCATAACTTACCTTTTCCCAGAGCACAGGGCTTATTTTATAACCAACAAGTCTGTCCAAGATCCGGCGTGCCTTCTGGGCATTATATTTTGACTCATTAAGGGATGTGGGGTGTTCAATGGCCTCTTTTACACCTTTTTTTGTAATCTCATGGAACAATACCCTTTTTATCTCCTTCTGTTTGCCTATTATTTCTGCCACATGAAACGCAATGGCCTCACCTTCACGGTCAGGGTCAGAACCTATATAGATTTTGTCGGCTTTGCTGCTCGCATTTTTGAGCTCTTCTACTATTTTAGATTTACCTTTTATTATCTGAAAATAGGGCTTAAATCCATTCTCTATATCCACACCTATCTTTGTCTTTGGAAGGTCTTTTATATGACCATATGTGGCCTTCACATCAAAGCTACTGCCAAGGAATTTTGTAAGGGTTTTAACCTTTGTGGGTGATTCAACTACAATAAGAGACTTTGCCATGTTTTATTTTTTGAGGCTATTTCCTTATATAAAATCCTCCAGGAAATTGCCTTATAACCTCCTTCATTTCTAATCTTGTGATGATTGCCATGACTTCTTTTGTCTGTCTACCACTTTTCTCTATCACTTCATCTATATGGGTTTTCTCATGACCAATAAGATTATAAATATAGCTTTCATCTTCATCCATATCAACCTTATTTTCTGAAATGACACCCACATCAGGAAAACAGTTTGCTAAAATATCCTCTATACCCTCTATCAGTCTCGCACCTTCTTTAATTAATCTATTTGCGCCCTTGTGTTCATCATTGAAAATACTACCGGGGATCGCCATAACCTCTCTCGCATATTCCAGTCCGAGCCTTGCCGTAATAAGAGAGCCGCTTTTAGATGAAGCCTCAACCACAACTATCCCCCTTGACATACCTGCAATGATCCTGTTTCTTTCAGGAAAGCGAAATGGATACGGCCTTTCGCCTAAACCATATTCACTGATGATTGCCCCTTCAATGCCAATCTTTTCATATAGCCAGAAATTTTCAGAAGGGTAACATACATCGATTCCTGAACCCAAAACAGCTACAGTCTTTCCCATTCCATTTAATGCACCTCTGTGTGCTGCAGCATCAATGCCCCTTGCAAGACCGCTTACAACGGTTATACCTAAAGATGACAAAGTCCGGGCGATCTTCTCTGATATGTTTATACCTGTATATGTGGCCTTCCTTGATCCCACAATGGAAATATATTTTGTCCCTTCAGGGATTTTACCTTTTTTATATATCACAATAGGTGCGTCAGGTATGTTCTTTAACAACACAGGATATTCTTTATCATTTATGGTCACCACATCCACACCCATATCACCCAACCTTTTTAATTCTTTTTCAATAGACTTAAAATCCTTGAAGTTTTTAATAACATTCTTTAAGGCCTTGATATCCTTTTTTTCCAATATCTCTCTTTTATGAAAGAGGCTTAAACCCTTTATTCTCGATAGGGCTATTATCTCGTAGAGGTCAGTCATTTGTTTTCGTAACGGTCTTTTTTAGATCACCCATCTTGAACCTGTGAAAATAGATAGACCATATATGGCATGCTTCTCTTACGAACAAATGCCTTGAAATCCCTTCTTTCCACCACCTGTCCATCCTGAAATAAGAAACCTGAACAGGTTTTAAAATAAATGTCATTTTTTCATCATCCTTATTAAAAAGCAGATGAAACCTCCTTGAGGCATATTCTGGCACAACTATTATGACCTTTTTAACGCCTATTTTTGCAAGAACTTCTTTTATTTTATCTATCTTTGTTTTATCATCTCCCTGAACATTAACCTTAAAAATCACATTTTCCTTGATGCCCCTTGCCTTTGCCATCTGGATAACTATATCATAAAGGCTTATGCCTAACACTCTATCGTCTTCAATCCAGATGGCCCTTCCGTTTCCTGCCCAATATTCCCTGAAGGCCTCTATGTATGTTTCACCGTGTTTATCTTCTTCAAAACGAGGCACAAATATAATATCTGATTTGAATATCTTGTCTTCATATCTGAACTGTTTACCTATCATTTTCAGGGTAAAGGGGTGGATGAATATCCCTAAAAATATCATAAATAAGATCAGTATGAAAAAAAGACAGCCACATCCTGCCTTACCTTTGATGTCCACTTATTTACCTCTTAAAATATAAAATATAAAAAATTTATTTCTGTGAAAATTCATAATGTATAATAGATAAAACTACAAGGGGTGAGGTTTCTGCCCTGAATATATTTTCACCGAGGGAGCAGGTTATAAAACCATTATTTTTTAGCCATTCAATCTCGGCTTCATCAATGCCACCCTCAGGGCCTATGATAATACAGATCTCTCCCTCTCTATATGTTGAAACAACATCTCGAATATGGTTATTTTTTTCCTTTTCGTAAAAAACCCATCTGTTCTGGATGTGTTCTATATAAGGCAGGATTCCCCTCAAAGGTGTAGGTTCGATTATTTCAGGCACAGTAAACCTTCCTGATTGCCTTGATGCCTCGATGGATAATTTTTTCCACCTCTCTGTTTTCTTTTCTTTTCCTTCGATTTTTATAACAGTTCTTTTAAATAATGCAGGCAATATCCTTTCTACATTTAATTCTGTGGCCTTCTCCACAAGCCAATCCATCCTTTGGCCTTTAATGGGACTTACACAGAGTGTAATCTTTGGCCTTTTTTCCTCTGGTTTGTGAATTACATCAAGCATTTGAAGGTAAATTTCTTTACTTTTTATAGTATTTATTACGCATCTGTAAAGGTAGCCTTTTCCGTCTATTAAATCAATTCTGTCACCTGCACATTTTCTTAATACGCTGGCAATGTATTTATGATTCTGTCCGGTAAGTAGCGCCATGCCATTTTTTATCTTTAATTTATCCACAAATACCCTTCTTATCTCCATAAAAACCTACCTTTCAGGGGTTTTGTAAAAGCGGGATTCGTATAATCTGTGATATTCAGTCCATCTTTCATCTTCCATCTTTTCCTTCATATGTTCTTTTACTCCTGTAATCTTTGCATCGAGATTGTCAATATAGTGTACAATTAGTGCCTCAATGGACATAGGTTTTCTCGGTGAGCCCCATTCTTCTGTTCCATGGTGGCTTATGATAATATGGGTAAGCATATCTGCAATGTAAGGTGGAAACCCATCAATCTCTTTTATAAGGCTTTCAAATATGGTTATGCCAAGTCCAATGTGACCCAGTAATCTCCCCCTGTCCGAATATTTAAATCTTCCTGCGAACTCCATTTCTTCGATCTTCCCTATATCATGGATGAGACTACCTGCTATGATTATATCTTTATCACCGCCTGTTATGTCTATAATTTTGCTGGCAATACTTGCCACATTTACAGAATGTTCAAGAAGACCACCAATATACATATGATGAACGCCTATGGATGCAGGAAACATAAAAAACCTCTCACGCATATGTACCTTGCTGTTAAAGACAGAAAAGAATGAGGATATAAAAGGATTCTGAATCTCTTCAACAAGACTAAAGTATTCATCTTTTAGTACTTCTATATCTTTTTCGCTTGATGGAAAGAACTCCTTAAAATCTTCAACAGACATTTCGTTTTCAAACTTCTTGATATCCAGAATCGTTAGCTGGGGTCTACCTGAATACAACCTTGATTTTGCCCTTATCCTCACTATGTCATTTTTTTCAAAAAGGCCACTAAAATAATCCACCTGATCCCATATCTTTGCATCAATGGTGCCTGTTCTATCTTTTAATTCAATGGCCATATACTTTGTATTGTTTTTGCTCTGATAGACAGCCTTATTGCGGACAAGGAAGAGGTCTTCTATCT
>JAOAFK010000042.1 GCA_026416315.1 Syntrophorhabdaceae bacterium
CAGAACCCCATTTATCTCTTTATCCCAACAAACCCTAAACAAAGATTATCTCCCCCTGTTTTAGAAAAAAAGCTTTACGAATTTTCCCATCTGATTTATAGAATTTTAATATTCCAAATCATTAAAATCAACGTAAAAAACTTCACTCCCCATACAGAATATCATCTGTGATTGCTGAAAAAAGGCATCTTCTTCTAAATTCATCCATTTCAAGGCCATCGGCATCTAATAATTCATAGTCTTCATATGGGTCAATCCCTGCGATATTAAGTGCCTCATCAAGGTCAAATGCCTCAACCTCTTTTAATTCACCTGAAGCTTTCTTAAATCTATAAAATGGCATATTAACCCCCTTTTTTTTAAAATTATAACAGATGCTGGTGACAACTGTATGTCACTTAATTCTATGGTCTCTTAGAAGATAAACCACCAGGGGAGGGCCAGGATCTTTGAATGGAGCCATCTTATAGTATCACCGGAATAGATAAGGATACCTCTTTTTATATTAGGATCCGATTCCAAAAGATTCAGTAGATTTTTTATATCCCTCGGATAAGGTGTATCCGTATTTTTAACTTCAAAGGCAAGGGTATTTTTACCATGTTCAAATATAAAGTCTACTTCCTGTCCCGATGTTGTTCTATAGTAAAATAAGTTTCCTTTCGGACTTAAAAGACCAGAATAAACCTTTAAATGGAGAAATGCCATATTTTCAAAATATGAACCAAACTCCCTTGCCTTTGAGAGCAGATCTTCACTTACATATTCAGAGAGGTGAATACTTAAGGCAGGGTCTACAAAAAAGAGTTTCGGTGTCTTTGTGATCCTCTTACTCTTGCTTGTAAAATATGGGGGCACTCGGATAGCCATATTAGTAATCTCAAGCAGATTAAGGTATCTATATACTGTGGGCTGGCTGACACCTGTATCTCTCGCTATTTCAGTTTGATTTGTTAAATTTCCAACCCTTACCGCCAGGGCCTTCATAACCCTTCTATAGTCTACCAAAGAGTCGATCTTTGCTATGTCCCTTAAATCCCTCTCCAGATAAGTTTTAATATAGCTTTCCCACCATAGAAGGATACTTGTGGTTGATTCTGTAAAACATAAAGGGGGCATAAAACCCCTTAAAAGAAGAAAAGGGAGTGAATGTTGTGGAGGGGATATGGATTCTAATTGAGGGTCATCTTCAAAGAGGGATAAAAAGTTTATAAAAGGTGTCTTGTTTTCTGTTATCTCTCCAAAAGTCATAGGGAGAAGCTCAAAATATATTGCCCTTCCTGCAAGGGACTCTGTCACATTTTTCATAAGAAGGAGATTAGAAGAACCAGAAAGGATAAATCTCTTTTTTCTTTTTGATGAATCTATGACGGTTTTTACCAGGCTTAATAGTTCAGGGACCCTTTGAACTTCATCGATAATAATGCTGTCTGCGTCCTTCCAGAGTGATAATGGGTCTTTCTTTGCCTGTTCTAAAAAAAGATAATCATCAAGGGATATGTATTTAAAATCGCTAAATTCCTGCTGTAGTAGGGTGCTTTTTCCAACCTGCCTTGCCCCTGTAAGAACAATCGCAGGAAAGTCGTTTATCACTGAGTGTAAAAGCTTACTTATATGCCTTTTTTTATAAATCCATTCCATTGTTGAATGAAATTCATTCATTTCTAAAATATATTGAACAAATCTTTTAATGTCAATGGATTTAGAATGTTTTATGCTTAATTTTTGTTTGTCGTTTTATATGAAATATTTTTACAAAAACCCTCAAAGAGATTACTTATTTCTTCCTTCCTGATAATAGTATCTATCCATTCTTTGGGTATGGCATCAAATCCGTAATAGATACCAGCAAGCCCTCCTGTGACGATACCTGTGGTATCTGTGTCATAGCCGAGATTGACTGCCTTAAGCACAGCTTCTTGATAAGATTCTGTGTTGATGCGACACCACAGGCTTGCCTCTAAGGTATGATCCACATATCCATCTGATGCTACCTGTTCTTCTTGAAGGTGGGCTATTTTATTTGAGAGAATTTTATCAAAATGGACAAGCTCATGTTTGACTTCATTTTTATTACTGTAATATTTAAGGGCTTTTTCAACTGCATCTTCATATGCCTCAATCGGAGGTTTGCCTTTTATAAGAGATGATAC
>JAOAFK010000071.1 GCA_026416315.1 Syntrophorhabdaceae bacterium
GGGAGGTCAACCCAGCTTGAAAAAAAATGGGCAGGGGCAACCCTCTGGATCTGTTCGTTTCTTCCGAGGGCCTTATTTTTATTCTCTAAACAAAAGGAGAGCAGGAGATCACCCAGAATTGCCTTTTCAACGCTATCATTAAAACCTTCAAAATAATCTGTCTGTGATAATCTTTCTGCAACATTTTCGATTGTTGCAACCCTTTTGCCTTGCGGGGTGTTTATATCTCGTGCACCAAAGGTTTCCAAGAATTTACCCTTTCCCCTTCGGAAGCCGAATCGAAACATATAAAACACTGCGGGGAGGATTGAGGGGAGGTCAAAATTTTGAATCGTAACAGGTAGCACCTTATCATAACTGCCGCTCCAAATCTCCTTTGTCATTGCTCTACCTAAAACATCTTCTACAATATTTTTTGGGTTTTTTTCCGCATCAGGTGACATGATACACCTCTTTTTTATATATGCTCAATTTTTATTACTTGTTTTAAACCGTTTTCCGTTTCTTTTATTTGGGGATAAATTTTATAAATCTTGTCCTCTTCCATAGGATTCCATGCAAGCATCTCCCTTTCGTCTTCACGCACCAACCTCTGTACAAATATTGAGAGATGCGCAAAGGTGTCATCTGTTGCTATATCTCCAATCTGATATCCTTCACTTAACTCGAGGAGCAAGTTAAAGAGTTCGGCGCTTATTTTTAATATTTCCTCGTCACCTTTTCTGTATGTATAAATTAAAAATATCTGGCGATGGAGGTTTTCCGAATCTTTAAAATCAGAAGGTAAATCAGCCTTTATTTTAAAAGCATCTAAAGGTTTTTCAATCCAGAAAGAGGTTTCTGTTGGTGTTCTTGGAGTAATTCTAAGAGGTACAATACCTTTTCTATTAAGTGCCTTCTGGGGTAAGTCCTCTAACCGAGATATGCCCGAACAGATTCTTTTACATACATCTTCTAATTCTGTTTCATTCATAAATGGAATCTGCATAAATAATTTTAGATATTTACCCCTTGTCAAACCTAATGCATCAGTTTCATCACCCACTTTTTCTATGTCTTCATCTGTCCATTCAAAGTATGCCCTGCGGCGTGCTGAAGCCAAAGTTAATTCTGGATAAGAGGGAGGCATGTTTTCATCATCAGAATATCTGCTTGTTAAATGACGATCTATCTTTGGATGGGAATCAAGTGCTGGGTCAAAAAGGGTCATTTCCTTCAGTAACTCTCCCTGTCTGTTCAACGATTCAGAAGAAAAAGCCTTATCCCAGTAAGGCAATGGTTGATTTACAGAACCATTATGATAATCAATACAATGGTGTAAACCAAAAAGGATATAAACAAGGGCTGCCCTCATTTCCCTTACGGTTATATGGGTTTCTCCCCTTACGTGGACTGCCTGAAACAACTCCAATAGACGCTCCCTTGCCCTTTTTCTGATGCTTTCGTCTTTGAGTTCTGGAAATCCTGCTGGTCCGAACACTCTCCCTGTTTGAAAAACTTCGCATCTTTTTTTGGCAGTGCACATTTTACATTGAGCCCAGATGGTGTTTGCATCAACATCACCGTATAAATGGTCGATAAGACGGTTAAAAAAAACTGAATTTATCTGTTTTTTTTCTAAATCTAAACTTCCCACCAATGATCTTTGATTTAGGCTTATAAACCTTATGTAAGATTCACCCTCAAAAGCCTCTTCCTGGAGAAAATTATATAACGCATCAGTCAACCTTGTTTCTCTTCCATTTCTATCTTTGAAATTTTCAACCCATTCAAGTAAACGACCATCATTAATTGCCAGAAGGTGTATCATATTTTCAGATGGTGATCCTTCGTGAAAGGGTTTTAAAAATTCATCTAAAATTTCATCTGATGAAAGATTCTGCCATGATGCCGACCCATCAAGATTTATTTTTACTTTTGTTCCATCAGACATAACACCTTCGATTATCCTTTGCGCAGATTTAACCCGCCCCAATCCAAGTCGTTCAGCCAAATGCTGGAGCAAAGCTGTTTTTCCATCCCCTGCATTTCCACAGAGGATAACCAGACTTACTTTATGCTCCATAATGTCTCTATACAATCTATTCTCCAATTCTGTTGGGACATAAGTTTTACTTGCAAAGTCAGTATCAAGTCCTCGTGTTTCTTGATTACCATATAATGAACCTGGATATGATTTCAAAATCGATAAAAGCCATTCTACTCGACCTTCTGAAGGTTCAGGTTCTGGTTTATGTATTTCAATGGTGGTTTTATCTTCTTCCATATCTTTTTCTAAAGATTTGTCCAGGAAAGCCAACGCCTGCGAAATATTTAAAAACCTTTCTTCATAATTTGGATGAGTGGCTTTATCAAGGAAATGGCTGAGTTTAGCGTATTTTTCTTTTTCTATCCCTTCCCAGTTTAATCCTTTCTTTTTATTTAATATTCCCCCATAAGAAAAAGGTTCTTGACCGAAGACAACATGGAAAAAACTTGCAGCGAGTGCGTAAATATCATCTGATGGTGACGCCTGCAATTTGTCTTCATATGAAGTGGAGGAGTAATTTGGTGTGGCTGGTGCCGATAAAGACTCACCTATTTTTGTAACAAAATCATAATCTGTTAAAATGACATCTTTGTTTGAAACAATAATGTTGCGAGGGCTAATATCTCCATGAATTACGCCATTGTCGTGAA
>JAOAFK010000125.1 GCA_026416315.1 Syntrophorhabdaceae bacterium
TTTTTTAATGCCCTTTAAATGAGGAGGCATCTTAATCTTTTCTTTTATAAATGGACCTCTGCCGTCCTCTTTTCTCTTACTCTCCTTTACCTGAAGACAGTCTATAAGATGTATTTCAAATCCGTTTTTTCTTAATATACTCCCCATATAGAGCAAACCAAGGGGTGCTGACCAGAAACTATATGCAGCGAAATCATATATATAAGGGTTTATAAGGAGTGCCCTTCTATGTTTCACGTGAAACCTTATTAAAGCCTTCTGAATTTTAAAGCCTTTCGTCTTCTAAAAAATTTTATTGCCAGCAACCCAAAAACAAAACCGCCTATATGGGCATACCATGCAACCCCATCTGTGTGGGAATATAGGATCTGCATAAAAAACCAGAGAGTGAGGAGTAAAATCGCTGGTAATTGCACAAACTTGATAAAAATTATGATTATGAGCATAGTAACTATTTTTGCATAGGGAAAGAGAATAAGATAAGCCCCTAAGATGCCTGAAACAGCACCGCTTGCACCTATCATGGGGACCCTTGACTCTGGTTCATATAAAAGCTGAAAAAAAGCTGCAGTTATACCGGATAAAAAATAAAAAATAAGAAATTTTTTATGGCCTATGGCATCTTCAACAGACTTTCCGAAAATAAACAGATAAAGCATATTGCCACCCACATGGAAAAAACCACCATGGAGAAACATGGATGTAAATATTGTCATGATATTGTAAGGAATCAATTCATGTTTTTTTGTGAGGGCCATAAAAAAATCATAAGGCATAATACCATAATACTTTACGATGAATTCATATTCTACTGGTGTTAAGGTAATTCTCTGATAGAGAAAAATTAAAATATTTACAACAATTATGCATGCTGTTATAATTGGAAATGAATGGGTTTTTATATTGTCTTTTATGGGTATCATTCACAGTATTCTTACCATGTGTGCGATTTGAAGTCAAAAAAACTCAAAAAGGGGATATTATATGCCTGAATTAAGAAAGGATCCGATTATTGATAGATGGGTTATCATTTCCACAGAGAGGGGCAAAAGACCTGTCTTTTTTATTGAAGAACCACCACCTGCAAAACCAAGTGTATGCCCATTGTGCCCGGGCAACGAATATATGACACCACCAGAAGTGTTCGCCATTAGAGAGCCTGGCTCATCGCCAAATGCTTCCGGATGGATAACAAGAGTGGTGCCTAATAAATTTCCTGCCTTAAGGATTGAAGGGGATCTCGATAAAGAGGGGATAGGAATATTTGATAAGATGAATGGTATAGGTGCCCATGAGGTTATAATAGAAACCCCAAATCATGGAGAGACTCTGGCGGATATGGATTTAAAGAAAATACAGAATATGTTTATTGCTTATAGGGAACGTGTTATTGATCTATACAGGGATAAAAGGTTCAAATATATAATGATTTTCAAAAATCATGGATCAGTTGCAGGTGCATCCCTTGACCATTCACATTCTCAACTCATTGCCTTACCTATTGTTCCACGACGTGTTTCAGAAGAAATAAACGGTGGATTGAATTACTATAAATTCAAAGATAGATGCATCTTTTGTGATATGATAAATCAGGAGTTAGAGGAAAATCAAAGGGTTGTTTATCAGAACGAGCTTTTTATAGCCATATCGCCCTTTGCATCACGTTTTCCATTTGAAATATGGATACTTCCGAAAAGGCATGAGTCAAATTTTATTTCTCATGGTCAATCTGACAGTTACTTTTACCTTTCAGAAATCATGTCTGTGATTATGAAAAAATATGTAAAACTTTTAAATGCCCCTCCATACAATTATATTTTTCATACGGCATCTTTAAGGGATAAAGAGCTTTTACATTATCACTGGCACATTGAAATTATACCGAGACTTACAAAGATGGCAGGATTTGAATGGGGAACGGGCTTTTATATTAACCCGACTCCACCAGAAGAGGCAACAATGTATTTGAAAGAGACAGAAATTTAGG
>JAOAFK010000153.1 GCA_026416315.1 Syntrophorhabdaceae bacterium
ATGTATATGTTGCCCATTCTTATTTACTGAAGAGATTATATTTCAATATGGTGAACACTGCCTTAACCCCGTCCTTCCATGTAATCTTCTTCCCGTCCTCATAGCTCCTGCCATAGTAAGAAATAGGCACCTCATAGACCCTTAACCCCTTTTTTGCAACCTTTGCCGTTATCTCCGGCTCAAAACCAAACCTGTTTGATTTTATCTCTATATCTTTTATGGCATCTCTTCTAAAAACTTTATACCCTGTCTCCATATCTGTCAAGTTCAAATCTGTAAACATATTGGATAAAAGGGTTATAATTTTATTTCCCACATAGTGCCAGAAGTATAAAACCCTGTGTGGACCCCCTAAAAACCTTGAGCCATAGACCACATCTGCCTTATCTTCTAATATGGGTTCAAGTAGCACCGGATAATCCTTAGGGTCATATTCAAGGTCTGCATCCTGAATTATAATTATATCACCTGTTGCGTATTTTAATCCTGTTCTTATAGCAGCGCCTTTTCCCATATTTTTTTCGTGAAATATAATCTTTAAATTACCATGTCCGTCTTGGCTTGCCCTTTTTTTTATCTCTTCAAGACATGTTTTTGTTCCATCAGTGGAGCCGTCATCTACAATAATTATCTCCTTCTCATAGGCTACAGAAGATACCCTTTTAATTACCTCTTCTATGGTATTTTTTTCATTAAATACAGGCACAATAATGGATAATTGCATAGAAAAATATTACACAAAAAATCTGTTTTGGTAAAATAAATATTGCATAAATAACATGCAATTTTGTAATTTAAGAAATAATGGAGATCCCATATCTCGAGTATTTCGGATTAACGGAAAAGCCATTTGGTTTAACCCCTGATTCACACTTCTATTTTGAATCTCAAACCCATAGAGAGGCATTTGAACATCTTAGATTCTTTTTGATGCAGAAAGAAGGCATTGCCTGTATTTATGGCGATGTGGGCACAGGTAAAACAGTCCTTTCCCGTCTTTTTATAGATAGCCTTAATAAAAATCACTATAATACAGCCCTTATTCTAAACCCCATTATGGGTGATAAGGAATTCCTTCAGGTAGTACTTACAGAACTTTCTATTGAACATGATCCATCTTCAAAAAAGGATATGTTCTCTAAATTAGAAGAATTTCTCCTTTTAGAATTCAAAAAAGGCAAAGAGACAATTATTGTAATCGATGAGGCCCAGCTCATAACAGATGAAACCTTTGAATTCATAAGGATACTCTCAAACCTTGAAACTGACAAGGAGAAGATTCTTCATATAATTCTATTCGGGCAACTTGAATTGATAGAAAGATTAAGAGACCCTCATCTAAGATATCTTTCCCAGAGGATATCTGTTATATATAGATTAAAAACCTTACATCCCGATGAGGTTGGTCACTATATAACACACAGGCTTCTCAAGGCAGGTTCAAAGGGTTTTGTTCAATTTGAAGATGGTGCTGTACAATTAATTTACAACGCCTCAAAAGGGTATCCGAGACTCATAAATATTATCTGTGACAGGTGCCTCATTGCCTTATATTCCAAATCAGGCAGGATAGTTGATGAGAAGGTGGTAAAATCAGTTATTGCTGACGAAAGCCTCGGTGCATTTTTAGAACATCCTAAAAAAACCATTCCTATTAAAAAGATTATATATATTTCCGCTGCTGTTTTAATCCTTTGCATATTGATTATTCTTTCAGTTTTTAATATCATACCTGTGAGAAGCATTTTAGAAAAGTTTTTAAAATAAAAGGGGGATTTAAATGAAAAAGATTCTTATAGCAGATCGAGATGAGGGTTTGAGGGATGCATTCAGGGTAGTATTCCCTGCTGATGAATACGAATTCTTTTATACCTCAGATGGCGCAAGCATTGAAAGGATTGCCCTTGAATTTAGACCTGATATTTACATAATAAATGTAGACCTTGATAAAAAGGATGGTGTTGAGGTTTACGAAGATTTACAGGACCGGGAGCTTCTTAAAAATGCACACTTTTTCTTTATAAAGGACATAAATAAAAAAATAGACCTTTCAGGATACAAAGATATAAGGGGTGTAATTGAAAAACCCATAAATTTTTTTAAAGTTCATCAGATGATTGCAGAACTTGAAGACATATCGGAAAAAACAAAGGAGCCTGAATCAACTATAGAGGAGATGAAGGTCTCTCGAGGCGCTGAAGAAACAAGCATGATTATGAAGGAGATATTGAGAGAACCAAAGGTCCAATTAAAGTTTGAAGATGATAAAGAGACAATGGCGTTTGAAGAGGAGCTGAAAAAGGCAATAAATCAGTGTATTGATGGTTTTAGAGACCAGATGATTGCCAAACTAACACCTGTTCTGAGTAACTACATGAAAAATTATTCCAAACAGATCCTATCTGATGTGGCAGAGAAGGTGATAAGGGAAGAGCTTGAGATGCTCCTTGCTTCCATTAGGAGGTCTAAATAAAAAATTACACATACCACATTTCCATTTCAAAGTTTTTAGAGGGTACGGTTATGGATAGATACCCTCTTGATGGGATTCTATCCACCCTCATCTCCTTTATCTTTAATGTGAGCCATAAAAAGAGCTTATCATGGGCATTTACACCTAATGATTCTACTTCTATGCTTGCCTCAAGGATGTCTTTATAAGCTATGATTATGGGTATATCCGCCTTAACAATGTTATCTTTTACAGAATAACTGATATTGAATGTTCTCTGTGGGGCTGTAATCTGGATATCATAGGTAATGTCATCTTCACTATTTAAATATGACCTATTAAGGTCGGCCCTTAAATAGAAAAACCTTTCATTAAAACCAAAGTATAGACCTTTTATCAATGTAATAGATTCGTGTATGGCTACACCATGGGATTTATTCTCTATGAATCCTGCACCTATCCACTCAAAATAATTTGTCATTTTGCCGTCGATTGTGGGATGTATGAAATTTACAGGTTCTCTTTTTGGTTTTACCTCTCTTTCCTCTACTATCACAGGTATGGAAAGTTTTGGTGGCGGTTCCTTTCCTAAAAACCTGTATACATTAGAAAGGTTCTCCCTGAAAAGGAGGTCAAATATCTCATCGTTTTCTGAGGCATGGTCATCGCCGTACCACCAATTCCAGTCACTGCCTTCTGCTATGTAAATAGATTCCCATGCATTTTCATTTTTTCTTTGTGGATCCTCTATTTCAATCAACTGCCTGGTTTCTGTTAAAAGCGACCATGCAGTGTTGTCCTCTATATGGCCAATCCAGATGGAAAAATTGTGATTTATCCAAGAACCGGCAAAACAATTACTCAAATAGCCAAAGCTATCTGCCTCTTTCAAATAATCCGAGATAGTTGTACATCTAATTCTGTCTTCATTCTCTATCATGTCGTAGAGGTATCTAAAAAAATCCCAGCCGTCATTTATATAGTTTTCCCAGGCATTTTCACCATCCATGGTGATATTTACAATGGGTTTTTTAATCTTGTCTTTTACCTGGTCCCCAATTGAAACTATCCTTTTTATGAGGTCCATGGCAGCATCTTTTGGATGTCGCCTTGAATAGTGAAAGGAAATTAAATCGGAAAGCAACTTATCCCTGAAGATTATATTTATCTTCTTGCCATCTGACTCGAATATATAAGGTCTATATAGATATTCTGGATAGCTTAAATAACCATCATCATTCTTTCTCTCCTCAATATTGAGGCTCTTAAAAAGTATATCTTCATCTGTAACAACCCATTTTATGTTATGTTTCATATAAAGTTTTAAGGTGTCATTGCTCACAGAGCCTTCAGGTGGCCACATCCCCACAGGTAAATACCCAAAAGTGTCTTGGAAATATATCAGTGCCTTTTCTATCTGGGCATCTGCATCTTCAGGATAAGAAAAGGGTTTTTCTGGCAAAGTTATTTCTGGCAGGGCAACCCTTGCAATCCTGTTATCTATAAGCAGTGGTATAATGGGATGATAAAAAGGCGATGTGGATAGCTCGATCTTACCCTTTTCTGCCATTTCCTTATAAAAAGGTATGATGCCTTTTAATATCTCATGCTGAACCTTTATTATTACTTCTTTATCTTCCTCTGTGAAAAACCTCCCCTTTGATTTCAACCTTTGCAACTCATCAAATATATTGTAAAACACCGGGTCAATCCATGAGAGAAAAAAAAGAACCTGGATATCCCTCATGTCCTGTATGGTGAAATACCGTATGATATCATCTAAATGTTCCTTTGAATAATAAAAACCCCTTCTTTTTAAAAGTTCATAATATCTTGGAAAGGGCTTTATCATGTTCTGCCAGTTTGCATTAAAAAAATTCATCAAAATAAATGATTTGTCATCGCCACTTAATTCATCTGCCGGTTTTTTTAGAATCTTCAGATAGATATCGTCTACATCATCTTTTACATAATCTTTCAGTTGCAGAAGAAGGGATGGCACAAGATTAAAATTCTGCCTGATTTTTTCATAATCTTTGATCACATATGGCATATCATAGTAGTCTTTTGTGCCATGGAGGAGCACCCAGGGCAGCAAATACTCCCCTGTCCAAAGATTTTTATAAAAGGGTTGGTGCATATGCCAGAGGAATGATAGATAGATTGTATCCATGATTATGTAGTTTCAAAGATTATAATTTTGTTCATGTAATGTATCATTTTATATTAATAAATCTGAAATTCACTTGTTCGTCTATTTCAATAATGCCTGCAGTATGTGTGTCTCTGAACGAACCGGGATTAAAAAATAAAATCCCGTTTATCTCTTTTTTTGCAGGCATATGGGAATGGCCGAAAATTATTATATCAACTTGTTCATCAAATTCTCTTCTCACCCTCTGCTCAATACCGTATGGAGAGCCTGAACCGTGGACGATACCTATTCTTTTATTTTTTATCATCTCAACTCTTTTTGGAGGGATAATTTCCTTTAAATCATAATCGTCCATATTCCCCCTCACGGCGAGGAGCTTCCAGTTTTTAAGATAATCATAAACAACAACAGAGGTCATATCCCCTGCATGGATGATCATATCTATACCCCGAAACTCGTTTTTCAATAGATCTTTAAGGGCATCATTTACTGTGTGGAGATGTGTGTCTGATAAAACACCTATCTTTATCATGGCAGTCCATAATTTATAAAAAAAATCTCATTATGTCAATCATCGACACCAAAACCTCTCTGACGCATCACCTCATATGCAGACACAGCAAAACTTGTGGCCACGTTCAGGGATAAAAAATTTTTATTTGTGGGTATCCTCACAGTTTCGTCGCATCTCTCCATAACAAGACGTCTCACCCCTTCTTCACTTCCAAAAACAAGACATACATTCGTGTTTAGGTCAATATCGGATAATTTTTTTTCTCCCCTTTCATCAAGACAAAAACAGAATACACCCATATCCTTTAAGGCCTCAATATACCTTGCAAGGTTTGTCACCCTTGTAATCTTGATATGCTCGATGGCACCCTTTGAAACCCTTATAACAGCTTCTGTGATACCACAGCATCTGTCCTTTGGAATGATAATACCGTCCATGTTAAAACACACAGCGCTTCTTATAATATTTCCAAGATTTTGAGGGTCGTATATCCCGTCAAAGGCACATAGAAAAATTTTTTTATTCAGTTTTTTTATTTCGTTTAAAAAGGCATCGGGGTCTATAAAGGTAAATTCATCCCTTTCAAGACAAATATGTGCCTTTGCATTTTTAAATCTCTTTTTAAATGCTTCTTCTGGTAAAATCCTTATGGATATGCCCTTTTCTTTTGCTTTTTTTATAAATCTTTCATGCTGGATTTTATATCCATCTTCTATCCACAATCTTCTCGCTTTTTCCGGATTTTTCTCAATGGCATTTAATATTTCAGTTCTGTCTGTAAGATAAGGCAT
>JAOAFK010000007.1 GCA_026416315.1 Syntrophorhabdaceae bacterium
AATCATACCTTCCATGCTTGTAGGAGAGGCCTGGCCTTTTGTTAATCCGTATATCTGATTGTCATGAACAAATAATTTAACACCTATATTTCGCCTTATGGCATGGATAAGATGGTTGCCTCCTTCACCATAGCAATCACCGTCTCCTGCCACAGCAATAACGGTCATTTTATGATTGGCAAGCCTCATACCTGTTGCCACAGGTAGTGTCCTTCCATGGAGACCGTTAAATGTATTGCACCTTAGATAATGGGGAAGTTTTCCCGCCTGTCCTATGCCGGAAACGATGGTAAATTCATGAGGTTTTATATCAAGTTCAACAAAGGTTTCTTTTAATGCCCTTAAAATGCTGTAATTTCCACAGCCAGGACACCAGGCAGGTGTCCTTCCTTTATATTCATCTAATAATGTCATTTAATCTCCTTGCCAGTAAATCACCATAAAATGGCCTTCCATCATATCTATTTATGTAGTCTGTAAATACAAAACCCGTTTCTGTCTTTAAAAGTCTTGCAAACTGTGAGGTGGCATTGTTTTCAATACTTATAGTCCTTTTTGTTTTTTTTAATTTATCCATCTGCTCTATCATATCCGGTAAGGGATAAACTTCTGCAAAGTGCATGAGTGCTATTTTTTTATTGGAAAGTATATCCACTGCCTCTTTCATAACTCCATATGTAGAACCCCATCCCACAATTACAATATCTGGGTTATCATCTCCATAAAAAGTTGGTTGTGCCATCTCTTTTTTTATCAAGGGTAACTTTTTAAAAAGTCTCTTATTTACCATCTCTGTCCTTATTTCTGGGGCCTCTGTAATGTGACCTTCCTCATCGTGTTCATCACTATCGGTTATGATCAATTGAATTGATGTGCCAGGAATGCCAAAGGGTGATACACCACTTTCTGTAAAGAGATGCCTTTTATACCCCTCTATTGCATCCAGTTCTTTACCTTTGATTCTATATTCTTTGTGTTTATATGCAGCAATATTGAGGTGATCTACTGTCCACTGAGAATCAGAAAGATACTGATCTGTCAAAATAAATGCAGGTATCTGATATTTTTGAGAGATATCAAATGCCTTATTTGTGAGATAAAATGCCTGCAAAGGAGAGCCCGGAGCAAATATGACCCTTGGAAATTCTCCATGGCCGGCATGTAATGCGAATAGGAGATCCGCTTGTTCTGTTTTTGTGGGAAGCCCTGTGGCCGGTGCTGGTCTCTGGGCAAGGGCAATAACAATAGGTGTTTCTGTCATGGCAGCAAGGGATAGTCCTTCCACCATCAAGGCAAAGCCACCCCCTGATGTGCCTGTCATGGATCTCACCCCTGCAAAGGATGCACCTATTGCCATATTTATAGCTGCAATCTCATCCTCTGCCTGTTCCACCACAATGCCACATTGTTTTGCCTTAGATGCGAGAAAAAGCATGATTCCCGTTGATGGTGTCATGGGATATGCAGAATAGAATTTACAGCCTGAGACAATTGCGCCCAGGCCTATTGATTCATTTACTCCTATGAGCATTTTGGGTTCTTTGTAAGGCATAATTGTAAATGCACATTGGAGGCATTCCTTTTTTGCATAATCATAACCTGCGTTAAAGGCATCTCTATTTAAATCAAAAACATCGCTACCTTTCTTACCCAACGTTTCATAAAGGATATTTAAAAAGATCTCCTTATTAATACCTAACATACCTAAGACAGCCCCGGTTGCCACGGTGTTGGCGGTTATTCTACTTTTTCCAAATTTTTCTGCCATCTCTAAAAAGGGTATATTCAAAAACCTTTTATCTTCAATTTTCTCTTTTATAACCGCTATATCATAGATTGCCACACCATATGGAGAAAGTTCATCTCCATGGACAGTTATGCTGTCTTTATCTAATGCTACAAGTATATCTACTACACTTTTTGAAGCACTAACCTCATTATCGGATAAGCGTATCTGATAGAAATTATGTCCGCCTCTTATACGGGATTCATATTCCTGATGGGTAAATACATGATATCCACAGCGAGAAAACACCTTTGCAAGGCTATCGCCTATGGTCTGTATGCCCTGACCTGCCTCTCCACCGATTTTTATCGTATAATCCAGATAGCCCTCCCTTTAATCATGTTTTAACAAAGACATAAAGTGCTTTTTTATGGATGGTGAGGTTCTTGAAAAATCGAATCTGTTTATAAAATGTTCTACAGAAATATCCCTTGCCTCTCTAAATAAAGCATTCACGCTTGCATATACATCACCTTTATTGTCCTCAATCCATGCTGTTGCGTGGACATCCTTACCTTCAATCCTTAAAAATTGACCCTTTGCCATATAAGGGGTACCGCATATCACAGGTTTAAAAAATTCTATTTCTGTTTTTCTTGTCATACAAATCTTTTTCGTCTCCATAAATATGGCATACCATATGAGCACATCAAGGATACCAAAAATAATGCCACCGTGAAGGACATCGGTATAGCCCTCAAATCTGTTATCGAGGTTCACTTCACAGTAAACAAACCCCTTATCATACATGACTTGGAGCTGTAACCCATCCTTTCTATTAAATCCACAAAAGAATGAATCTTTATATACTGGTAATATACCCTTCATAAAAACCCTCCTACTGTGCCTTTTCTACAAGCTCTCTGTCTATTTCCATCCTTGCAGCAAATTGAACAGCATCAAGGAGTATTGTCACCCTTTCCTTTCCATCCATCTCTCTCTCGAATATTCCGGTTAGACCTTTAAAGGGCCCATCTTTTATTACAATTCTATCTCCTTTTGATAAGGGTTTTTTCTGAATAGTGGCTATACCGTTCTCAAGCCTTGATTTTATAAAATCAATCAATTCTTCATGGATGGGCACAATCCGTTCTCCAAAATGAACTATCGTTTTAACACCCCTTGTATATTTTACAAGACGAAAATCATCAACAGGATTGAATTTTGCAAAGATATAACCTGGAAACATGGGCTCTATAACCACTACGAATCTTCCGTTTTTGTACTTTCTCAATTTTAATTTTGGTGCAAGGGTCTCTATTCCACCAGATTCAAGGTTTAAAGCCGCCCGTGTCTCATTTTTTGGCTTTGTATTCACAACAAACCATTTTTTCATAACATTAAGATTCTAACATCGAATTACAGAAATTATCAAGGAACTTTGGTATTAAAAATGCTTGACAGTGTTACAATGATTTTATTAATATTCAAAAAAACAATGAAAATAGATATTTTAGGATGTTATGGCAATGCCATAGGGGATTTTAAATCAACATGTTTTTTTATTGATGAAAAAACCCTGCTTGATGCTGGAACAGTAACTGGAGTTCTAAAGGATCACCAGCTAAAGAACATAAAAAATGTCATTATAACCCATACCCACCTTGACCATATAAAAGACCTTGTCTTTCTTGTGGATCAGCTCGTCATGATGGGAAAATACTACATCGAACTTATTAGTGTAAAAGAGGTTCTCAATATAATATCTGAAAATCTTTTTAACAATCAACTATGGCCTGATTTTACCGTTATCCCATCCCATGATAATGCCGTTATTAAAATGAGAGAGATAACCCTCAATGAATACACAAATATTGGAGACCTTACTGTAAAGCCCATCCTTATGACACATACTGTATACTGTGTGGGATATATAATAAAAAAGAACGGTAAAGGTTTTATGTTTACATCAGATACAGGCCCAACAAAGACATTCTGGGAGATGGCAAGAAGTGAAAATGGCATTGAATTTATAATAGCAGATGTATCATTTCCAAATCGCATGGAGGAACTTGCGAGAGTCTCAGGACACATGACATTGAATATGCTTATAGAACATATTGAGAGATTTAATCTCAATAATATCCCTTTTTTTATAACCCATATAAAACCCATTTTTCTTGAAGAAATCATCCATGAGCTAACACAACTTGGAAGACCCAACATAAGACCCCTTATACAGGGTGAGACGATTCATATCTGATTTTAATGGGTCATAAGTAAAATCAAAATGGGATGCAGATGTCAATAAAGAATATTTTTAAAACTAAAATATTTGTGATGACATTACTTGGTTTTTCTTCAGGTCTTCCCCTGCCCCTTACATCAGGGACATTACAGGCCTGGCTTACAGTTGCCGGTGTTGATTTAAAGACCATAGGACTATTCTCCCTTGTTTCAATCCCGTACACCCTTAAATTTCTGTGGTCTCCTTTTATGGATCGTTTTATGCCGCCATGGCTTGGAAGACGCAGGGGCTGGATTTTGCCCATCCAGATCGCCTTGATGGTATTCATAAGCATCATGGGTTTTATCTCCCCTAAAGAGACCTCACTTTTAATGGCAATTCTTGCGTTTTCTGTGGCATTCATGTCAGCTTCGCAAGACATTGTAATAGATGCATACAGAACAGATGTACTATCCGATAAAGAGAGAGGCATAGGTGCTGCCACATTTATCACAGGTTACAGGATTGCCATGCTTGTTGCAGGGGCATTGGCACTGATATTGTCTGAAAATATAGGATGGCAGAATACCTATCTTCTAATGGCAATCCTTTTAATAATAGGTGTGATAGGCACATTTTCAGGAAAAGAACCGGGCCCTCATATAACACCACCAAAAAATATAGAAGAAGCAGTAATCGGGCCAATAAAAGATATTTTCAGCAGAAAAAATGCCATTTCAATACTGCTATTTATTATTCTATACAAACTTGGAGATGCTTATGCGGGTGCCCTTACTACGGCATTTCTTATAAGAGGTGTTAATTTTTCACCAGGTGAGGTAGGAGCAATAAACAAAGGCTTGGGTTTAATCGCCACAATTACAGGTGCCATGTTTGGCGGAGCCCTTATGGTGAGGCTCGGGCTTTATAGGTCACTTTTATTTTTTGGCATATTACAGATGGTTTCAAACCTTTCGTTTATGGTTCTATCATTAACAGGTAAAAACTATCCTGTTATGATATCTGCCGTTGCCTTTGAAAACATAACAGGTGGGATGGGCTCTGCTGCATTTCTTGCCTTTGTCATGGCCATATGCAATAGAAAATACAGCGCTACCCAGTATGCCCTTTTATCATCCCTTGCTGCATTAGGAAGGGTATTTATCTCACCCACATCAGGTTATATTGTCTCTCAAACAGGCTGGGCGACATTTTTTCTATTTACTGCCATTACAGCCTTACCGGGTCTTTTATTTCTGTTAATTTTAAAAACTGCTATATTGAATATACAGAATGACCAATAAACAGTACGTAAAATTCATATCCCCAAGTTGCCTTTCAAAGGTGAATCTCCCTGGCTTTTTGAGGAATTCATCAACAGCCGTATCAAATCCCCCTGAAAACGCCACAAATGGTAAGGACACGATAAAACCAGCTGTACCTATGGCACAGGCTGCAATGCCAAGGGGTCTTAATACTGCTAAATCAAATAGCATATATTCACCCCTTCTTTCTGTTTCTCTCTGATATGTCTCTAATGATACCGAAGACTCAGTATAACCAAACTGATTGAAGATCATAGAAAAGAAACAGGCCAAAACAATGAGAATCAATATCCTTTTCATATAAACCCTCTTTTTTAATTATGACCATCTGGTCTTTTTCTGATTGTAATAAACAGTTAAAAATTTGTCAATTTCTCTTTATTGTTCTGCCTTTTTTTTGTTTATTTTTTGTATATTATGGCGTATCTGTTCAAGCTTTACCTTTGTGATTCTTCTTTCATCTACACCCACAACAATGAATTTATATCTGCCATAGATAACTATCTCCCCTCCCTTTGCAATACCCTGTAATCTCGTCATCATAAAACCACCAAGGGTTTCATAATCAGGGGATTCGGGCAGGTTCAGGTGTAATGTATTGTTTAAATCTCTTATTGAATACGCACCATCTATGACAATGGAGCCGTCCTTTTGTCTTTCTATCCTATCATCCACATCTGTCTCATCCATAATCTCACCGAAGATCTCTTCCATGATGTCTTCAAGGGTAACAATCCCTACTGTGGTTCCATATTCGTCTACCACAACTGCCATATGGATATGCCTTTTTTGCATCTCTTTCAAAAGTACACTAATCTCCATGGTCTCCGGCACAAAATAAGGCTTTCTTATGAGTTTTTGTAGTTCAAAAGGCTCTTTAGAGATAATATATTTTGTAATATCCTTGTGATACAAAATCCCTATGATATTATCAAGATGGTCTTTATATACGGGATAGCGAGAAAATTCATTCTCCACAACATAATTTATAATCTCTTCATTGCTTTGATCTATGTCTATGCCGTAGATTTTAGGTTTTGGTACCATTATATCTTTTACTGACTTGTCGGCAAATTCAAAGACACCGTGGATCAGCTCTTCTTCTGTTTTATCGAAGACCCCTTTTCTCCTGCCTTCCTCAATGAGTATCTTTATTTCCTTTTCGCCGATATGCTCCTCCATTTTTTTCAGGTTTAAACCTTTTACTATAAAATTTGTTGATGCTGTAAGAATATTCACGAAAAAAAATAGTAGTCTTGCTGTCAAATCAAAAACAGGGGCAATGTGCAGGGCGGCCTTTTCTTTATAATTCATGCCAATGTATTTTGGGACGAGTTCTCCTATAACAAGGAAGAGATATGTGAGAATAACCACAACGATGAAGACGGAAATAGATTCTGAAAACCTATTCAAGATGGGGGCAATATTTATAATGGGCATTATATGTTTCACTGCAATGACACCACCCACAGCAGATGCAAGGGTTCCGAAAAGGGTGATTCCTATCTGAACCGATGATAGAAACCTCTCAGGGTTTTCCTTCATCTCAAAAAGGGTCCTTGTCTTTGAATCATTTCTCTCTTCAAGAAGTTCTTTAATCTTGCTTTTTCTTGATGAAATAATGGAGATTTCCCCTGCAGAGAAAAGTCCATTTAAAAGTATGAGTATTATTATAAGAAATATATCAAAGGCCAAACTATCCATTACCGTAAAAATTTTCTTTTACCTGATGCATAAATGCCTCGAGCCTTGTAAGCACATTTGTTAAACCTTGTCCATCATAGGCAATATTTATTACAGGAATGTTGTATCTGTTCTGAATAAGCTTCATGATTGCCGATGATATGGTTCCGGGCATGCAGGTAAAAGGCATGGTGTTTACTATACCTGATACACCTTTCTCTATGAAATCAATGGATTTTCCTACGGTTAAGATGGCCTCTCCTTCAAAACTCACATGTATATAAGGTCTTGCCTTCTTTATGATATCCTTTATCCTAGGCTCTTTTCCGTATTTGATATGATGCTCAAAAATACTCTCAATTTTATGCTCTTCCTTTTTCTGATAATATTCTGTAAGCACAATGTTGAATAGATTGGAAAGTTTTTTGTTTTTCATGCTTTTCAGTTTTGACATGTAGTTCACATATGAAATCCATTCTGCAATAGGCGCAAGCCATGCCACGCCGCCGAATTCCTCTATCTTTCTTATAAGGTCGTTGTTACTGAATCTATTTGACCTTATATATATCTCACCCACAATTCCAACGATGGGCTTTTTTTCTGTTGTTTTTTTAACATTAAGAAATTCTTTTAGAATACCTTCTAAAACAACCTCTAAATCTTCACCACCCCTCTCAACACTTCCTTTTATAAGCTCGATGGCCTTTTTATATATCCTGTCTGTTTCTCCTTTATTCATTTCAAATGGTCTTGTTTCGTGAAGTAGTTTAACAACCATATCTGTAGCTACTATAGCCCTCCAGCCGAGTCGGGAAAATTTATCTCCCACAATATGAAGTTCTTTATAGAAACGATAATCTTGATTGGGTGCATAGATGGGAACATTGTTAAACCCTAATTCATCTAGGACAAGCCTATGAAATCTATTGTACTGTCCAAAACGGCATGGACCTGAACCGCTGGGCATAAAAAATGCACTTCTATCAGGGTCAAAGTCTTCTCTTTGAGTGGTCTTTATCATATCACCAGTAGTTAATATGCAGGGATAACATTCTTTACCTGTTGTAAACCTTCTTCCTAATATCACTGTATTTTCATCTGATTCTTCCATAACCTCTGCATCAACGCCGCATGCCTTAAATGCCCCTGATAAAGCAATGGAATGATCACACATATATGGTATATAAACCCTTCTGTTGTTTTCATCCCTTTTATAATGGACAGGTCTAAAAACTTCGATCTTTTTCTCTATTTTTGCATTTTTGATACTGTCGAGAAAGGCCTCCAGTCTTGTTATTATGCCTGCATCCGCACTGTGTTCATCTATCTCAAGCTGTAAAAATGGCTTCCCCTTAATGATCTTTTTAAAGAAATGGGTAATAAATGAATCAGGACCGCAGCCGAAATTGGTTATGTATATACCATAGAAATTATCATGTTTCTTTACAATCTTTGCTGCCCTTAGGATCTTCTGTCCATAACCCCAGTACATATCTGTAAGGTCTTCATCTTCTTCTATGCCTTCCATTAGGGGTAGCATATCCAGAGGGATAGGCTTTACACCTAAATCTATGAGTTTTTTATGTATATTGAGATTTGCTCCAGAGTCACAGCTATTATATGGCCTTCCTATAATTGCCATGATCTTTTCATTACCCCTTGTCTCAGATAGAAACCTTCTGCCCTCATCGAGACACTTCTCATAAAAGAGCTCTTGCGCCTCTTTTGCAATATTAAATGCCCGCTTTATCTGGGATGCTGGTCTTCTTATTGTCTTACCAAATTTTTTTAAATTCGCAAGGGTTGTATCATCACCCATGCCGAAATATACAACAGGAGATAGAACCTCAACACCATATTCATCAAAATCAATGGATGCCTTAACTGTATAGGGTATAGATTGGGCATATGGACATGCAAAAGTATTTGCAATGTGTTTTGCCGGGTTTTTTAGGTTTATCACACTGGGAATAAATATCTTTTTTACACCTTTATTTATGAGGTTTAGTATGTGTCCATGGGCAAGCTTTATAGGAAAACATGACTCCACTATTATATTTTCCACACCGTCCCTTATTATCCTTTTGTTTGTAGCATCAGAGAAGACAACCTTGAAGCCAAGTTCTGTTAAAAAGGCCTTCCAGAAAGGCATGAGTTCATGCATGTAGAGAATTCTTGGTATACCTATTACATCACCTTCTGCCTCTTTATCATAGACATTGAACAGAAGCTCTTCCCTGACCTTGAAAAGGTCTTTTATATCCTTTTTCTCTGTGCGTCTTACCACATCATATTTTTCACATCTGCTTCCGTAGTATAAAGGTGCCTCGTTTTCAACAGTGACCTTTCTAATTTCGCACAGATTTTCACAACCTTTACATTCAAAGGTCTCTATCTCATAATGTCTTTTACTCAAATCAAAACCTTTGAAGCTACTTTTTTCCCAGTTTTTCTCCTTCATGGCAAGTATAGCCACACCTATTGCACCTGTAACATCATGGTGTGGCGGGACTTTTATAGGTCTTCCAAGAGTCTTTTCAAAAGCTGCAACAACACCTTTATTGAAAGCTGTTCCACCTTGAAAGAATATCCTTTTTCCTATTCTTCTATCACCCACGACCTTATTGAGATAATTGGCAACTATGGAATAGGATAACCCGCTTACAAGATCCTCTGTTTTTGCTCCTCTCTGCTGATGGTGAACAAGATCAGATTCTATAAAAACAGTGCATCTTTCACCCATCTTCAAAGGTTTTTCTGATGAAAGGGCTAACTTGCCAAATTCTTCTTTTATGGATATGCCAAGTCTTTCTGCCTGTTCTTCAAGGAATGAACCTGTACCTGCAGCACAGGCCTTGTTCATTTCAAAATCCACAACAACACCATTGTCAATGCTTATATATTTTGAATCCTGTCCACCTATCTCGAATATGGTATCTACTTGTGGGTCAATATTTATCGCCGCCTCAGCCTGGGCAGTGATTTCGTTCCTTACGATATCTGCGCCTATAAAATCAGCTGTTAGGTATCTTCCAGAACCCGTTGTCCCTGCGCCTAATATATTTACCCTATCACCTATCTCTTCCCCTATCTCAGCAAGGCCCCTTTTCACTGCCTCAAGAGGTCTGCCCTCTGTCATCAAGTATCTTTTTGCGAGGACATTTTTGTCTTTATCTATTAAAACGAGGTTTGTGCTTATGGAGCCTACATCAACACCAAGATAAGCATCTGTAAGCTTATCAATGGGTTTTATCTGGTAATCCACATTAATGTTTTCTTTTGAAAGATCAAGCCTTTCCAGGATCTCTACATTATCATCGTGAACGAGATAGTGGTCTATCTTTTCAAAACCTAAAAATTCTGTCTTTAAGGAAGGTTCATCAAGAACAGTATAGATAGCACCTATTGCACCCATGGATGTGAAATATTCAGGGATTATGAATTCCTCATCCTTTAATGAAAATACATCCTTTATAGCCCTCTTCATACCCGCATTAGCAGCTACACCCCCTACAAATGCAACGGGCTTTATTATATTTTTTCCCTTTGCTACATTGCTTTTGAAATTTCTTGCAAGGGCATAACATAAACCTGAAACTATATCATAATCAGGGGTTGCAATCTGCTGGAGATGTATCATATCTGATTTGGCAAAGACAGTACATCTGCCTGCTATCCTCGGAGGGTTTTTTGATTTTAGGGCAACGTTGCCGAATTCTTCTATGGTAAAACGCAATCTTGATGCCTGCTGGTCAAGAAATGAGCCTGTACCTGCAGCGCATAAGGCATTCATGGAAAAATCCTTTATTTTCAGTCTTTTTCCATCTGATTCTTCTTCGAATATGATGAGTTTTGAATCCTCGCCGCCTATATCTATAACGGTTCTCACATGAGGATATAGATGATTGAATGCCCTTGTTATGGCAACAATCTCGTTTACAAAGGTTGCACCTACCATTTGAGAAAACAGTTTTGCCCCTGTCCCTGTTGTTGCTATAAAATCTATTTTATATTTTGTTTTTAAGTCCTGGAGTATATTTCTTGCGAGTTCAATAGGTCTGCCTTTATGTCTAATGTATTCATCATGGATAATTGTTCCAGCATCATCCATGAGTATTACATTTATGCTTACCGAACCAATGTCCATTCCTAATATATACAAAATAAACACCTCCTTGCTTCACTAATTAACTTTGATTATGTAAGCTTTGTATGTTAATTTATAATACAAAAGGGCATCTAATCAACATAATAAAAATAGGAAAGTGTTATGAAAAGAGTTCACATTTTCGTAAAAGGTATTGTTCAAGGAGTTTTCTTCAGACATTTTACATCATTACAGGCAAGACAATTAGGTATTAAGGGCTGGGTGAGGAATCTTCCCGATGGCAGAGTGGAGATCGTGTGCGAAGGAGATAAAGATAGTTTAGAAAAAATGATCAAATGGTGTAGAAAGGGGCCTGAAGGTGCCTTCGTTGAAGGTATAGATGTAACATATGAAGAATATAAAAACGAATTCACAGACTTTAGAATCATCAGATAGAGTTTATTATCCTGTTTTTCTTGATGTCCGAGAAAGACTATGCCTTGTTGTTGGTGGTGGAAAGGTTGCGGAAAGAAAGGCTAATCTCCTTATAAATTGTGGTGCCAAGGTACGGGTGGTCGCACCAACTGTATCAAAAAGGCTTATTAAGCTTAATACCATTGGAAAAATAGAGATAATAAATAGGAATTATCAAAAAGATGACTTAAAAGGGGCATTTATTGTCTTTGCTGCCACTGATAGTAAAGAGATAAATAGAGAAATAAAAAAAGATGCAAGCGAGATGGGTATCATGGTAAATGTTGTGGATGACCCAGAATTCTGTGATTTTATAGTTCCCTCAATTGTTAAGAAAGGACCTGTTACTATTGCAATATCCACATCAGGAACGCTGCCTCTATTTTCAAGGATATTCAAAGATGAAATAAAGAAGGCTTTAACAGATAAACACATCCAATATGTGAAGCTTATAGGAAACCTTCGAAAAATAATAATAAAAGAGATAACGGACCCTAAAAAGAGAAAAAAAATTATGGATGAGATAAAGCGGTCTGATATGGATGAACTTGTAGGGCTCAACATTTCAGAGTTAAAAAAAAGGTTTTTAAGTTAGGACATGAATAGATTTTTTCTATATACGGCATTGATAATATATTTAGCCTCCACCGTGTTTTATCTAATGAATTTAATAAAGATCAGGGATTATTTGGAAAGAATAGCCCACTATCTTCTCATTTCAGGTTTTATCATCCATATCAGTGCCATGGTGATCAGGTTTATTGAAGCGGGTTATACTCCCATTACAAATTTACACGAATCGCTATCCTTTTTTGCCTTATGTACTGCGGGTTTTTTCATATATCTTAAAGGTATATATAAAACAGGTATATTGGGTGCCGTTATTTTACCGGTTATATCTCTATTACTTATATGGTCATCTGTACTTCCTTCTGAGATAAAACCTTTACCCCCAGTTCTAAATAGCTACTGGTTGCCTATACATACCTTTTTCTGCTTTACCGGCAACGCTATTTTTTTGATGAGCTTTTTTATATCTATCTTTTATCTCATCATGGAAAATTCTATAAAAAGAAAAAAGATGTTATTTTTCATCAAAGGTATACCCTCCCTTGAAACCCTTGACAGAATTAATTATATTTGCATCTCATATGGATTTCCTTTTTTAACAGTAGGAATTATATCAGGTTCAATATGGGCCAAAATTGCATGGGGTGCTTACTGGAGTTGGGATCCAAAGGAGACATGGTCGCTAATCACATGGATTGTTTATGCCATACTGTTGCATAATAGGGTGACCATGGGCTGGAGAGGTAAAAAGACCGCTTATCTTATGATAATAGGATTCTTTTCCATTTTGTTTACCTTTATAGGTGTGAATTTCTTTATAGGAGGGCTCCATTCATATCTATAACTTAAAGTTTTTGTTTCATATTCAAAAGGGCTTTTAAGGTTTTGAAATGCACATAGTTGTTTTTGGACTAAATCATAATACAGCACCCGTTCATGTAAGGGAGAGTTTTTTTGTGTCTGAAGATAGCCTTGAAAACCTTCTGAAAACCTTAAAAGAAAAAAATCTTAATGAATCTGTTGTGTTATCAACATGTAACAGAACAGAAATATATCTTGCTACAGAAGACATTCAAAGGTCTTTAAAAATTTTAAAAGATGCCATCCTGCAGAAATTAAAAGTAAAAAAGGAGTGGCTTGATAACTATACGTATATCTATGAAGATGAAGAGGCATACAATCATTTATTTTCAGTGGCATCGGGCCTTGATTCTATGGTAATCGGAGAACCCCAGATACTCGGACAGGTAAAGGATGCTTACAGGGCTGCAACATTTCTGGGCACAACAGGTTTTTATTTGAACAGACTCTTTCACAGGGCATTTCATGTGGCAAAAAAGGTAAGGACAGAAACGAAGATAGGGTATAATCCGGTTTCTATCAGTTCAATGGCCGTTGAACTCTCAAAACACATCTTTGGTGACCTATCGAATAAAAAGATACTTGTCATAGGTGCCGGGGAGATGTGTGAGATTGCCCTTAAACACTTTAAAAAAGATGGCTTGAAAGAGATCTATATTACCAACAGGACATTTGAAAGGGCAAGGTCTCTTGCAGAATCAGTTATTGGCATACCATCCAAATTTGAAGAAATCCATGATTTGCTTACAAAGGTCGACATGGTCCTTTCATCAACAGGGGCTGACAGTTACATCATTAAAAAAGAAGATATTGTTCCTCTCATGAAAAAAAGGAAAAACAGACCGATCTTCTTTATAGATATTGCCATGCCAAGAGATATTGACCCTGAAATTAATGAATTGGAAAACATCTACCTGTACAATATAGATGATTTAAAAGAACTCTCCATGAGATATTTGAAAGACAGGCTTAAAGAATCTGAGTACGCAAAAACCATCATAAACGACGAGGTGGCAAAATTCTCTCAATGGTTAAAGCAGCTTGAAATGCATCCTCTTATTTCACACATAGTGGATCAGGCAGAATCTATAAGGAAGAAAGAGTTCAACAGGATAATAAAAAAGATGAAACACCTCGATGAAGATACGATAAAATACATTGATATACTTACGAAAAATATAGTTAACAAGCTAATACACCCCCATCTTACATTGATAAAAAAGGAGAAAAAACCAGAAATACTTGATTTGATGAAAAACCTATTTAATTACGAAGATGAAACAGAAGAAGAAATGGATAATAGGGACAAGGGGTAGCAGTCTCGCACTGATTCAAACTCAAATCGTATTAGAAAAATTAAAACAACTCTATCCCTTTTGTGATTTTGAAATCAAAACCATAAAGACAAAGGGGGATACCATCTGGGATAGACCTCTACATCAGATAGGAGGTAAAGGTTTATTTGTAAAGGAAATAGAAGAGGCACTAATCAAAAAAGAGATAGATATGGCAGTTCATAGCGCAAAAGACCTTCCCACTGAACTTGAAAGGGGACTTGTAATAGGTGCATTCATAGAGCGGGAAGACCCCAGAGATGCGTTCATCTCAGAGGTTTTTGAAAGTATTCATGAATTAAAAAAAGGGGCAATAATAGGAACGAGCAGTTTGCGGAGAAAAGCCCAACTTTTAAATTTTAACATGGATTTTGATATAAAAGAACTAAGAGGTAATGTGGATACGAGAATTAGAAAACTAAAGGAAAGAAGATTTGATGCAATAGTCCTTGCCTGTGCAGGTGTTAAGAGGATGGGTTTTCAGAAGGAGATTAAACAGGTACTCCCTATGGACATCATGGTGCCTCCGGCAGGACAAGGTGCAATAGGTATTGAGATAAGATGCGAGGAGGAAACCATAGAGTTCTTAAAACCATTAAACCACGATAGGACTCAAAAGGAGGTAGACATAGAGAGGACCCTTCAGGCAAGGATAGGTGGCGGATGCCATATACCCCTTGGTATCAATGCATCCATTAAAGATGATACCCTCACCATATATATCATGCTTGGAAAAGAAAATGGTGAGATTCTCTTCCGAAAAAAATTTACATCTTCCATTTATAATATAGATTCTGTGATCAATGAGATTATAAATATATTACCGGCCATGGAAGGCATATAAAAAGGCCTTTGCAATACCATGCAAAGGCCTTACTTTTAAGTAAACTCATATAAACTTGATTATTTCTAAACTGCGTCTTTAAATGCCTTCCCTGGCGTAAATTTTGGAACATTTTTTGCAGGAATCTTTATCTCTTTACCCGTTCTTGGATTTCTGCCTTTTCTTGCCTTTCTTTTGGACACTGAAAACGTCCCGAATCCCACAAGGGTCACCTTCTCTCCTTTTTTAAGGGCACCCATCACGCCTTCTACAAATGCATCCAGTGCCTTTGCTGCGGCTGTCTTTTTGATCCCGGCGGCATCTGCCATCTGATTCACCAATTCTGCCTTTGTCATAAACCCCCTCCTTTTTTAAATTTAGATTTGATACAGTTCAAAACTGCATCTATAAATTGTTTATAATCTTTTAATAAAATTATTAAAAAAAATATTCAACATTTTTTTTTCAATTTTTTTAAAAAATTTTAATAATTCAGTTCAAAAAGTTCTCCGTCTATCATATTAAACCTTCTTTTACCCATGGAACCCAATTCAGGGTCATGGGTCACAAGTATAAGTGTTGATGAAATCTTTTCATATGTATGGATTATGTATTTCAGAACCTCTTTTCCTGTCTTTCTATCAAGATTACCCGTGGGCTCGTCAGCAAGGATAATTTCAGGCTCATTGATAAGGGCCCTTGCAATAGCCACCCTCTGTTGCTCTCCACCAGACAGTTCTCCTGGTTTATGATTTCTTCTGTCCTTAAGACCCATCATATCAAGAAATTCCTCTGCCTTTTTCAAGGCTTCTTGGACTTTCACCCTTTTAATCAAAAGCGGCATGGCAATGTTTTCAATGACGGTAAAATCTTGCAGGAGATGATAAAATTGAAATACAAAACCAATCTTTTCATTCCTGAAATTACTTGCCTGGTCTTCATTAAATTTACCTATATCTTCCCCTTTGTATAGTATCTCTCCATCTGTGGGTCTATCCAGTGCCCCTAATATATGGAGGAATGTGCTTTTCCCTGCACCGGATGGCCCCATAATTGTAATAAAATCACCTTTTATAACATCAAGGCTTATCCCTTTTAAAACATTTATCTCGCTACCATCCTTTTTGAAGACCTTTGTAACATTTAAAACCTTTAAAATAACCTGATCCATAAACTATTCATACCTTAAAGTTTCAACAGGGTCTATCTTTGACCCTTTAAAGGAGGGATAGAGGGTTGATAGCACACATATCACAATGGTTATGGATGCGATGAGTATCACATCAAAAAGACTAATCTTAACAGGTAGGGTGCTTATATAATATATGTCTTCTGGGAGTTTAATAATTTTGTATCTCCTTATTATCTCACAAATTGAATAACCACTTACTGAACCTATGACAGCACCTGTTATACCTATTGTAATACCTTCAACCATAAATATCTTCATAATGCTTCTCTTTTTTGCACCCATGGCCTTTAATATGGCTATATCCTTTTTCTTCTCCATAACTGTCATAACAAGAGAACTTATAATGTTGAAGCTTGCCACAAATATTATAAGGGCAAGGATGATAAACATGGCTATCTTTTCAAGCTTTAATGCAGAAAAAAGGTTCTTGTTCATCTCTATCCATGTCCTTGCAAAAAAACCGAATCCCATATCTTTCATAATCTCCCTTCTTATCTCATTTACCCTGTAAACATCCCTTACCTTTACCTCAATGCCTGTTGATTTTATCCCTAAAAGATCCTCCACATCTTTCAAGGACATGACCACAAGGGTATTGTCTATTTCATACATACCTGTTTCAAACACCCCGCCTACCCTTGCCCTTACGGTTTCAGGAATTGCACCTGCTGGCGAAACCCCTGCAAATGGTACCATAAGGGATGTAAAATCGCCCTTGAATAAACCGAGGTGTTTTGCCAGTTCTTTTCCTATAAGAATATTTCCTTTTGTATTCAATGATTCAATACTACCCTCTTTTATAAGTTTTTTCATAAATACTGCATCTTCAGGATTTATGCCTTTTACAATTACACCAGATAACTGTCTGCCACTTTGTAACATTGCCTGAAATGTTGCAAAAGGAAAGGCATGGGTGACCTCTTTTGACCTCTTAATGATATTTACAATTCGTTCCGGTTCCTTTATATCTTCGTTTAAATTCAGAACGAGTATATGGGGGTTTATCCCTAATATCCTTTCCCTTATTTCATTCTGGAAACCTGTCATTACTGCTATAACAACTATTAGCGCCATAACACCTATGGCAATTCCTGTAACGGAAATCCATGTGGTAAATGAAATAAATGCCTCTTTTCTTTTTGATCGAAGATATCTCAAACCTATCAGGGTCTCATAATTCATAATCTATGGCCTCAAAAGGGGAAAAAGTATCACTTCCCTTATAGAAGAGCTATCTGTTAATAGCATGGTGAGTCTGTCTATGCCTATCCCCTCACCTGCGGTGGGTGGTAGGCCATATTCAAGGGCCATTATGTAGTCTTCATCCATTGTGGCTCCTTCTTCCCTTTCATTTATCTGCTCTAAAAACCTTGCCCTCTGGTCTTCAGGGTCGTTTAATTCATTGAAACCATTTGCTACTTCCATGCCTGCAATGTATAATTCAAACCTTTCTGTTAATTCTGGATTTAGCTTGCTTCTTTTTGCAAGGGGAGATACATCTACAGGATAATCAGTAATAAAGGTAGGCTGAAACAGATGCCTTTCACACAAATCTTCAAAAATCTTTGTTATGAGTTTTCCTCTTTTCAGTTTTTCTGGAGAATCTATACCTGCTTCTTTTGCAATATCTATCAGTTTATCATAGTTTAGGTGTTCCATATCAATGCCTGCTAATTCTTTGAGGGCACCCATCATGGTCATTCTTTTCCATGGTCTTGAAAAATCTATTTCCCTGCCACTGTATGTAACTTTATATGAATTAAACAGTTCATACACAAGGGAAGAGATCATATCCTCTGTGAGTTCCATCATATCTTCATATGTGGCGTATGCCCAGTAGAATTCAAGCATAGTGAATTCAGGGTTATGTTTCACAGAGATCCCTTCGTTTCTAAAATTTCTGTTTATTTCAAAAACCCTCTCAAACCCCCCAACTATCAACCTTTTTAGATAGAGTTCAGGGGCAATCCTTAAATACAGGTCAATATCAAGGGCATTATGATGGGTAACAAAGGGCTTTGCCACTGCACCACCAGGTATTACCTGCATCATCGGTGTCTCCACCTCTATGAATGACCTTTCTTTCAGATATTCTCTTATAAAATCAACTATTTTTGCCCTTTTTATGAAGATCTCCTTTACATGGGGATTAACGATTAAATCAAGGTACCTCTTTCTATATCTCTCTTCTACATCTTTTAAGCCATGCCATTTTTCAGGAAGGGGTCTCAATGATTTTGTGAGGAGTTTAATCTCCTCGGCGAGTATGGTTAATTCACCTGTTTTTGTTTTAAAAACCCTACCTTTGACACCGATAATATCGCCTATATCGAATCTTTTAAAAACTGTATAATCCGGTGTTTTTAATATATCCTTTCTCACATAGATTTGAATCCTGCCTGATCTATCCTGTATATGGGAAAATGTACTTTTTCCGAAATCTCTTAACGCCATAATCCTTCCTGCAACAGAAATCTGTTCGTTGAGGCCCTCAAGCTCTTGTTCAGAATAATTACCGAACTTTTTTAATATTTCTTCTGCTGTTACATAAGGTCCTCTATCCCTGGGATATGTATCAATCCCCATCTCCCTTAATGCCTTTTCCTTTTCCTTTCTCACAGCTATAAGT
>JAOAFK010000056.1 GCA_026416315.1 Syntrophorhabdaceae bacterium
GTTTATATACAAGGGAAGATATGGAGATGCTCTCCATGCTTGCAAACCATGTGGCCCTTGCCTTAGATAATGCAGAGGCCTATAGAAAGATACAGGATTTTTCTACATCCCTTGAAAAGATTGTGGAAGAAAGAACAAAGGCACTTATTCAGAGTGAAAGCCTTGCAGCAGTGGGAAGACTTGCAGCAGGTGTTGCCCATGAACTGAACAATCCCATTGCATCTGTAATGAGCACCCTTGAATATTATATAGACCATACAGATAAAAGGGAAGAGATTCACGATGACCTTGAGTTCTCCCTTAATGAACTTAAAAGGGCAAGGGATATCATAAGAAGCCTCCTTGATGTCTCAAGGCAGAAAGAGGAGGCAAAAACCTTAATTGATATCCATAATCCCATTGAAGATGCCTTAAGGATATTATACAACCAGTATAAAAACAAAAAAATCAAGATAGAGAAGAGATTTAATGCTGAACCTCTATTGATAATGGGCATTTCCTCAAGGCTCTGTCAGGTTTTTATAAATCTCATAAAAAATGCCATAGACGCTATAGGAGATAAGGAAGGGCTAATTATAATTGAAACATGGAATACAGATGATGGTTATATAAAATGCATGATAGAGGATACAGGCGAAGGTATAGAAAAAGAGCACTTAAAAGACATATTCAAGCCCTTCTTTACCACCAAGAAGCAGGGTCAAGGTATAGGACTCGGTTTATTTATAGTGCACGAGATTATAACTGAGCACAATGGGGAAATAGAGGTGGAAAGCGAAAAGAAAAAAGGTACTAAATTTATCCTCACTTTTCCTTCCCCTCCACAATGATTACATACTCACCCTTTACATTCTCATGTTCATAACGTTCGATTAATTCAGTAACAGGCGCCCTTATGGTCTCTTCATAGAGCTTTGTCATCTCCTTAAAAATCACCACAAATCTTTCTCCAAGTGCCTCTTTTATACAGTATAAGGTTTCTAAAAGCCTTCTTGGAGACTCAAAAAAAACAACAGGGTAAGGTATTAGAGATATCTCCTTTAATATTTTCATCTTTTTGCCTTTTTTTTGAGGAAGAAAGCCATAAAACATAAATTTATCCACAAAAAGACCTGATATGGATAACGCACTTATAACTGCTGAGGGTCCAGGTACCACCTTTACATCAATGCCATTTTCATAACATGTTCTTACTATAATTGTGCCTGGGTCTGATATGCAGGGAGTTCCTGCGCTTGAGATGAGGGCACAATTTTTTCCTTTTTTGATATACCCTATGACTTCTTTCGCTTTTCTTTCTTCATTGTAACTGTTAATCCCAATAATCTGTTTTTTTATGCCAAAGTGGTTTAAAAGTTTTAAAGAATGTGTTCTATTTTCAGCAACTATAAAGTCCACTGCCTTTAAAATCTCTATGGCTCTCAAAGTAATATCCCTTAAATTACCAATGGGTGTAGCAACTACATAAAGAATCCCCTTCATGGCAAACTAAATACTATAACAACGTAAAACACTTGACAAGGACTAAAAAGTTTAAGAGAATAAAAAACATGCGTTTGAAGACAATATTAATATTTTTATTATTTATACCCTTTAATGTGCTGGCAGGGATATATGGATATATTGATTCAAGAGGGGTTTATCATTTTACAAACATAGTGCCTGTGGGAAAAAAATATCATGTCATAGTCCCTGATAGAACAAGATCCGTTGTGTATAAAGATGTTAAAAATACAGATTATGATAAACTAATTTATGAATACTCAAAGGCTCATGGTGTTGACCCCTCATTGGTTAAGGCCATTGTAATGGCAGAATCAAATTTCAATCCTTTTGCAGTTTCACCAAAGGGTGCGCAGGGTCTAATGCAGCTTATGCCTGATACGGCAAGGCTTGTGAATGTTGAAAACCCCTTTGACCCTCATGAAAACATAAAAGGTGGTATAAAATATCTCAAGATGCTCGATGAGATCTTTAAAGGTGACCTTGAACTGATCCTTGCGGCCTATAATGCAGGGCCTGCAAGGGTTATGGAACACAAAATGAATATCCCGCCTATAGAAGAAACAAGAACCTACATAAAAAGGGTGAAGCACTATTATAACAGGCTAAAAAGACAAAATGAAAGTTAAAGATGAAAAGGCCTCTGTCTGGACCTTGCCCAACAGGCTCAGTATTATAAGAATACTCTTTATCCCCATAATTATATTCCTTATTGCATCTCAGGATGAGATGCTTGTATTTGCCTCAGGATTGCTTTTTATCATAGCAGGTATTACCGATGGTCTCGATGGATTTATGGCAAGAAAGATGGGTCTTACTTCAAGGCTCGGTGTTTATCTTGACCCTATTGCTGATAAACTCCTTGTCTCCTCTGTCCTTATCACCCTTTCATATTACAGGGTTGTCCCCTTATGGGTTACTATTCTTCTTGTGGCAAGAGAGTTTATTATAAACGGCCTGAGGTCTTTTTATGCTACAGAAGGTATAATTATTTATCCATCTTTAGCAGGAAAACTAAAGACAACCCTGCAATTGATAGGAATAGCAATTTTGCTTTTCAGCAAGTATAGCAATTATCTTTACAATCCTGGTATGGCAATTATTTATGCTGCCCTGTTTTTCAGCATCTATTCTGCCATTCGATATGTCCATGCCATGTTTAAAACTGGAAAAACATAAACCGTTATTTATGTTGTCTTGTTATTGGCTTGAAAAATATTTTAAAGAAATGGGTGCCATTCCCTAAATATTCAAAGGATTAACCTCAATGGCAATATCCTGGATGTCATAGAGGGTAAATAAAAAGTCTTTTATTTTTTCATCATGGCCTTTTAGTATTATCTTCCACCTGTATCTCTGTCTTTTTTCAAACAGAGGGCCTTTCACAATTTCTTCTAATCCCCATATTTTGACCCTATCTTTTATAGTTTTTATTGCCTTTTGCCCGGCTTTTAGTGTTTTTTTCTCTATCTCCATGAGATATAAATTTGTAAAAGGTGGAAATTCTGCAAGCTTTCTTTTTTTTAATTCAGTTTTATAAAACCCCCAATAATCTTTAAATTGCTCCACTGTAAAATCTTTTTTTGCATCAACATAAAAATACAATTCAAGGGGATTTAATGCATCGAGGATATTAAAAATTGTCTGAAAGAGTTTCTCTTCTGCTCTAAATCCTGCCAAATGTAGAATGTCTTCAGGAAAAACACATATGAGGGTATTATATTTCATGCCATAGAGTTTAGATAATACATGGGTTCCCACAATTATTTCTATGTCAGCAAGGTTATTTATGTTCTCCCCAACACTATCAGCTGTAAAAAGGGTAATATGGGCATCAGAAAACATTTTTTTCAACATCTCTTCTATGTATTCTGCACCGAATTGAAAGAACCTTAAAATATTGCTTGCACATTCAGGGCACTGTTCTCTATAGTCTGTTTCATCCTGGCATGAGCTACAGAATATTTTATTTTCCTTTTTTTTAAATATTAAAGCTGACCTACATTTAGGGCATGTAAAAACAAAACCGCAATTAATGCACTGTATGTGCGAGCTATAATATTTTCTTGGTGTAAATATGGCAATACGTGTTTTGTGTTCTTTCATATTTTCTAAATTATTTAAAATTTCAACTGGAACAGAGCCTGAAAAAAATAACTTTTTGTCTATTTTTATTTCATGAATCTTCTCAGGTAAAGGCAATCCTTCTTCAATTATTTTAAAATAACCATCATCAATACCTTTAAAAATCTCTATCTTTGGGGAAACACTTCCAAAGATCACAGATGTGTGTTCTATTTCAGCCCTTTTTAGGGCAACCTCCCATGCATTGAATTTAAATTCGCTTTCGTTTTTAAAACTATCCTCTTCATGCCTTTCTACAATTATAAGGGATAGGTTTTTAATAGGTAGAAAAACAGCGCTTTTGTTACCAAGTATTATGTTGCCTGTCTCAGCCCTTGCCTTGAAAAATGCCTCCATTCGTAAACTCTGCTTTATAGATGAACCATACCAGAAGACCTTCTGCCCAAATCTTTGCTTAAGTATCTCATAGAAAAATCTTCCTGATAGGTCATAATCGGGTAAAAGCATAAGGACATTTCTTTTATTTTTTATCTGCTCTTCCATTACACCTATATAGAATTCAATGCGTTTCTGAACACTTCCTATAAAAACAGTCTTTTCTTTTTTTGATTCCTTACTCTCATTTAAAGTCAAATCAAAGGGAAAGCTTTTCTTTGTAAATCTATCATATAAAGTGATCTTTCCTTCTTCGATATACTTAACAGTGTTTTTGAGACCAAACATCATACGTGTTTTGTTAAAGGCCATGCCTTTAGCCTTTATTGAAAAATTTTTAAGAAGTTCTTCATCTTTAATAATTGCTGTAAGATATAACTCTGGTTTTAGGTATTTAGGTAGTGCATATTTAAGGGTCAGTCCAAAGGGTGTTATATATTGGTTACTCGACCAGAGACACAATTTTATCATGTTATCGTCTAATAAGGGATAGATGTCTACAATTTCAAGGATATCTTTTAGTCCTTCTTCAACTCTATCTTCCATGTCAATTACATACCCTAAAATACTTCTGTTTCTGAATGGAACGACAACCCTTTGAAATGCCTTGATGAAAGATCTTAACTCCTCTGGGATATTATAGGTAAATGTTTTTGCAATAGGCAGCGGAAGGGCAATCTCTGCTATCATCTGCGGAAGATAATATCTTTGAAATCAAGACTTTTTATGTATTTAACTGTTGATATCTGGGATTTTAAGAATCTACCCCCTATTTCTTTAAATGTTTCTGGTGCATCAGTAACATAAAATTGGCATAAACCCTTTCCTTTTGTCTTCAATATGCCTTTTTCTTTAAGGCATTTTTCCACATCTTTTGCCGTTTCCTTTCCTGTATTTATAATGTTTACATGTTCTCCCACTACTTTTTTTATAACATCTTCAAGGATGGGATAATGGGTACAACCCATAATCAATGTGTCAATTCCTGAATCTCTAAATTCCCTTAAATACTTTTCAGCCATGATAAAGGCTACTTCGTCTTTTTCCAGCCCCTCCTCCACAATGGGTACAAAAAGGGGACAGGGTTTTGATATGACCTCCATATTGGGTTTTAATTCTTTAATGGATCTCTCATATGCTTTACTTTTAATGGTTGCCTTTGTTCCTATAATACCTATCTTATTGGTTTTTGTTGTCATTACAGCGGTTTTTGCAGCGGGTTCTATAACACCTATAACAGGTATGGGCAGCTTTTTTGATAAAATTTTTAAGGCAATGGCTGAGGAGGTATTACATGCTATGACAAGGATTTTTATCCCCTTTGTGAGAAGAAAAAGAGAGCTTTCCATGGCATATCTGATTATTGTTTGGGGTGACCTGTTTCCATAAGGAACACGGGCTGTATCGCCAAGATAAACGATATTCTCCATGGGTAAAAGGTTTTTTACTTCCTTTAAGACCGTTAGGCCTCCCACACCTGAATCGAACATACCAATTGAGAGGTTTTTCATAGGACTTTCCTCTATTTTATTTTTATCTGTGTAAGCTTAAAAAATATCGCAATTTTTGTAGCCAACTTTTGGTTTTTACCACATCCATATATTTTAAGCAATGAAATAGAAAAAAACCTCATAATTCGATTGACAAAAAAAATATGTGTTATATATTGAGGTATTGACAGAATTAAATATAAAAAAGGAGAACAAGGATAGATATGAATAGACTATCAAAAGAAAATTCACCTTATTTACGGCATGCATCAGAGCAGAAGATAGACTGGTATCCCTGGTGTGAAGAGGCATTTGAAAGGGCAAGGGCAGAAGATAAACCTGTGTTTTTAAGCTCAGGTGCCATGTGGTGTCATTGGTGTCATGTAATGGCAAAAGAATCTTTTGAAGATGATGAAGTTGCTGAAATCTTAAACAAACATTTTATATCCATAAAATTAGATAGAGATGAAAGACCTGATATAGATAGATATTACCAAAATGCAGTGAGTGCCATGACAGGAAAAGGCGGCTGGCCATTGAGTGTTTTTCTAACACCGGACAAAAAACCCTTCTACGGAGGCACATATTTCCCCCTTAATGAAAAATTTGGCATTTTAGGTTTTAAAACACTTCTAAAGGCTATTATCGAGGTTTATCAGCTAAAAAAAGATGAAATAAAAAGACACAGCGAGGAACTTGTTGAGATTTTAGGGCAGAGAATAAAAACAAAAGGGGTTATTGATTCCAAAATAATCAGCAAGGCAGTTGATATCATCATGGATCAAACGGATACAATCAATGGAGGTTTTGGTGTTGCACCAAAGTTTCCCATGCCTGGTGCCATTGAATTTCTCTTAAACAGGTATTATATGACAGAGGATAAACATTTGGGTGCCTTTTTGATAAAGACCTTAAGTGCTATGGCAAAAGGGGGTATATATGACCACATAGGAGGAGGGTTTCACAGGTACTCCACAGACAGTGCATGGATCATACCTCATTTTGAAAAAATCATAGATGATAATGTTTGGCTTTTGAGAAATTATTTGGATGCATACTCCATTTTCAAGATTGATAAATTTAAAGAGGTGGCATCTGGGATAATAAATTTCATCATGGATGAACTTACAGACACAGAAGGTGGTTTTTATACCTCACAGGATGCAGATGTGACACCTGACGATGAAGGTGGTTATTTTACATGGACGGAAAAAGAATTAAAAGAGATCCTTGATGAACAGGAATATATTGTTATTTCAAAATATTTTATGGATAAAAGAGGTTCCATGCACCATGACCATGACAAAAAGGTGCTTTTCGAAGCGGGTGACTTAGAAGAGGTCTCTAAAGAATTACATATGGATACAGGTGAGGTTTTATCTATAATAAAAAAGGCAAAACAAAAACTTTTTTTTCATAGAAGCAAAAGGCAGAAACCCACTGTTGATAAGACAAAATATTCATCTTTAAATGGTATGGCCATAACTGCATTTTTTAAGGCCTATCATGTTTTAAATGATGAGAATATTTATTCTTTTGCATTTAAAAGCCTCGACAGAATAATAAAAGAAAATACTAAGGAAAACACAGTGTTCCATTCAAAAAATGTTAAAGGTTTTTTAAGTGATTATATTAACCTTGCAGATGCATGCATGAGTGCCTATGAGGCCTCTAAAAACAAAGGATATCTCGAAAGGGCTGATGCCATTATGGGTTCTTGTATCGAGAAATTCTGGGATAAGGATGAAGGGGGATTTTTTTATTCAGAAGATGTAATTCATGGAATGAGATTAAAAGGGATTGATGATAGCCCACATCCTTCTCCAAATGCCCAGGCAATAATACTGTTATTAAAACTATCATCTATTCTCAAAAGCAATCTATATAGGAAATTTGCAGAAGATACTTTAAGTGCCTTTATAAACAATATTGAGAACATGGGTATATATGCAGGGTATTTCTTCAATGCCCTTGATTTTTATTTTAATATGTTGGAATTAACCATACATGCCGATACTTCTTCTGAATTAAAAAAAGATGTAATTATAGCATTCTATCCATATAAAGTGATAGCTTATTCAGATTCAGAAGGTTTTGTACAGCCCTGCCTGAAGGGTACATGCTATCATGAGATGAAAACCTATAATGAATTTTTACATTTTTTATTAAACATAAAATCACAAAAAACACAGAATTGAAAAGAAAACCCCCTCTTGAGTTAAGAGGGGGATCCAAAAAAGGGGGATGTAGGGGGGATATACTAAGAGAGGCGTTTACTGGCCTTCATACTGAATAGTGGCACCGAGTTTTTTCGCCTCGGATATTTTCAATGCTGCATCTCTCTTTTTCATAAGACTCTCTTTTTCAGGGCTTACAAAATCCACTGCCTTCATATCGCAAAATCTCACACACTGGGGGTCTCCACCACATAGGTCGCATTTGAAAACCTTTTTCTCCCAGGGATTGAAATTCATGGCACCAAAAGGACATACGGCAACACATGAACGGCATCCAATGCATATATCGTGGTCAACATGGACACGGTTTTCTGCTTCATTCCTGTAAATGGCCTTAACAGGACATACATTCATACACGGTGCATCTACACATTGCCTGCATGTCATGGGGATATAGAGACCTTCCCATTCCCATTTTTCCACTTTAATCCTTGCCTTGGCAGGGTTAGAAACACCTTCATGGTATACGGAACACACAAGTTCACACCTTCTGCAACCTGTGCATTTTTCAAAATTTATTATAAGCATCTTTCCATTCATTCTATTCCTCCTTTTTTCTCATTATATACGGGACGGTTCATCATCTAAATTTTCGAGACCGAGCCTCTTTAATGTTTCAGGTAAAGGTATGCCATCTTCATCACAACCTTTATATCTATAAAATTCTTCCCTCATCTTGAGGAACTTTTCCTTGTCTATATATTTACCTATAACATCAGGTGCTCCACGCCTACATGGTTCAGTGAAATACCTTTCTGCTAAGATTTCACCCTTGTATGGGTCGTCCTTTTTCATACCCTCTCTGAGATTAAACAGTCTTTCAACCATGTTGCACCTTATGGCAACATTCCAGATATCTTCAGGTGACATCTCAAGCCCTGTATTGTAATAAAGCACCTTTGACCACTCTTCAAAGTTGGGTAGTGTTGCACCTAAGAATGTGGTATGATATTTACAGATACCGAGGCAGTCAACGGCCATATAGCAGTTTTCTTGCCAGAATACCTGCCATGGTTTACCCACATACTCTGTATGGTCAGAACTGAGTGGCCCATCGTATGGAATGGGTGTGCTGTATATTTTTCTCAAGACAGGTTCTGGTAAGTGATATAGGTCTATTGCCGGACGGCTTCTTAGATGGTCAGAACCCCTTGATGCAGTGGCAATGTTTAGGGCAAGACCCGGGGTTGCCCTCTCATCTGAATGTAGGTTGCTCATGCCTTTCACATGAATAAGATATTTGAATGAATCTTTACCTATTATTTCAGATGCCCTTATGCCACCTTCGGCCAGGACATTACCAAGCCATGTATCCCTTTTGGCAATATGATGTATCATCTCGATTAAGGCCTCATCATTTCCGAATCTTAAATCAATCCCATCTGTATCCTTTTTTGTTAAGATTCCCTGTTCATATAATTCCATTGCCCAGGAGATGAGGCTACCTGTCTCGAGGTTATCAAGACCATACTGGTCAACAAGGTGATTGCATATTAAAAGGGTGTCCAATCTTGTACATCCGGGTTCACTACAGAAGGCACCCTGTGATGTATATTCAGGACCCTCATCGTAGTTATTGGCAACGCCAAATTTTCTTGCAAGAGGTGTATCAGGCACTCTATATCTTGCTCTGCAATGTACCTGACATGCAAAACATGCGGCCATATTATACTGACCAAAAGATTTTTTAGACCAGGCGTCTATATTTTCTGGCTCTATTTCATCTGCGTATAAAAGCTGGTTGTACTGAAAATTGTTTGTTCTAATTCCACCCCAGGAGTTTGTGGCGCCCCAGATAAAAGGTGTTCCCAGCTCACCCATAGTCTGGTTCACCTTTGCACTTGTAATCTGCTCGATAAATTTTTTGTCATATTCAAGGGCTTCCATGGGATGGGCAATTTTGATATCCATTGTGCCTCTTGCTGCAACGAGTTTTAAATTCTTGGAACCCATTACAGTGCCACCGCCACCTCTTCCATTTGAATTCTTTATACCTGTCATTACATTTGCAAATTTCACGCCCTTTTCTGCAGCAGGGCCACAGACAGCGCATTTTATATCAGGGTCTCCTAATTCTTCCCTAACTGCCCACTGCGCCTCTGTAACACTTTTCCCCCATACATTTTTTCCATCTCTGATCTCCACTTCACCATCATGCACCCATATATACACAGGTTTTGGTGCTTTTCCTATTACAACTATATGGTCAAAGCCTGCCCATCTCAATTCTGGTGCAAAGAAACCTCCGAAGTTTCCACTACCTAACAAACCTGTAAGGGGGTTTTTTGTCATAACATCTGTCCTTGCTGAAGCTGAAGCAAGGGTTCCACCGAGTATACCGGCACTGAAAATCACTGCATTATCCGGACCCATGGGGTCGCAACCAGGTTTTGAATATTTATATAATAGATATGCGGCAAGGCCTCTTCCGCCAAGAAATGCCTTTCTCACTTCAAGGGGGATGGGTCTTATGTCAATCTCGCCAGTAGTCAGGTTTACAATAGCTACTTTTCTATTTAATGCCATATTATTTTACCTCCTTTTTTGATATTTCAGCCAACTTTTCATTTGCGATCTTCTGACTTGTTTCCCAGACAGGTCCTTTCACTCTTGGAAAGCCAGGTTTGATCCAGAATATACGCCACTCAGAACCACATTGAGGACATTTGACCTTTGTAGCCCCTGGTGGTGGAGTAATTCTTGTAATACAACTTGGGTTCATGCATCTCACCTGTCCGTATGTCCTTGTGTCCCTCAAGATTTCTGCCGTTGTTTTTTCCTCAGACATTTTTTATCCTCCTTTTTAAATATTTTAGTAAAATAAAATTTCTGAAAATTATTACTCATCATGCCGCAACAGAAAGGGTAGAAGTTTTATAGGCCTGATTTAATAAAACCAACGGATGCATTACCTTTACACCTGTTCCGGCCTTTATCTGTAATCCGCAACCACCACATTCTGTAACAATAATGTCAGCCCCGGATGCCATTATCTCTTCCCAGACCTTTTTGCCGATCTTTTGAGAACGGTCAAAATTTATCTTCTTCATCCCGTATGAACCTCCCATCCCGCAACAGCTTGTATTTACCTTCACTATTTCTAAACCCGGAATGAGTTTTAAAAGCTTTAATGGTGCATCTATAATGTTTTGAACCTTTAGATGACATGGGTTATGGTAAAATACCTTTACATTCATCTCATTAAAATTAGTATCTAACTTGCCTTTATTAAGAAGTTCCAATAAATACTCACTTGCATCATAGATATTGGCAGATACGAATCTTGCCTGTTCACTATCAAAAAATGGAAGCCCTTCTCTTTTGAGCATCATATTGCAACTCGGACATGTGGTGATAATTTTGTACCCTGAAGAGGCTGCTTCGGCAAGGGATTTCACATTAAAATTGTAATTTTTCTTTGCGCCTTCTAAATTGCTATTTGCCATCATGGGCATACCGCAACACTTCTGTTCAGGTACAATGACCTCTATTCCGTTTCTTTCCATAATTTTTACAAGGGCCTTTCCAATCTCAGGGTCATAATAGTTGGAAAAACATCCTGTAAAATAAACCACCTTATCTGCCATGGCGTCTCCTTTCAAACCAATCCCTGAAGGTTTCTTTGTGGAAAATGGGCAGATTGGCCTTGTGATGAACCCCGGCAAATAGTTCTGTAAGTAATTTTACAATGGGAATCCTTGTCAACCAGTTAGAAATGGGGGCAGTCGTTGAGCCTAATTTTGCGAGCACCTCCGGGTCATCGAGCATCCTCTTTTTCAACCCCCTTGAATGCCTTGCATAATACTCTAATTGTGCCTTCCAGATTAATGTAGGGATATCTATGTCCACAGGGCACTCTACATGACATCTACCGCAGTGTAGACAGCCTTCAGTGGTAGGAAGTGACCCTTGAAGAAATCCCATGAGGTAATTTTTTGGACTGTACACCATTTCTTTTTCTAATAAGAGATGCATGCCCACAGGGCATTGACGTGCACAGGCCCTACAATCTATACATAACAATAGATCTCTAAAGTCGTTGTTTAAAAGTTTACTTCTGCCATTATCGAAAAGAATAACATGGATTTCCTTCTCTGAAGCAGTGTGGGAAATTACTGGAAGACTATCAAAATCAAAGATTTCTTTTTCGTTTGGGGAAAGGTCAAGGAGAATACTTTCAAGTCCAAATATGCCCATTGATTGTGTGTGTAAAAGGGCATCACCTGTATCCTTCATTATCTTTTCAATGCTAACAATTAGTATAATTTTTCTGGCCTGTTCAAAATCTTTCGAGATATTTGACATGTGTTGTAGAAAGAAAATATTTGCATCTTCTGCGGATATGGCATTCACACCAAGAACTGCTATATAATCTCTCATGTCGTAAGAGGTGATCTTTTCTATCTTTTTGTTAACACCAAAAGATTCTATAAGACCCCTCTCATGCATCCCAGGGAGTGACCAGTAGTCTATAATCTGTTTTTTAAATTTTTCCTTTTCAAAGTTGTTAAATTCTTTGAAGTATCTCAGGTAGGTTTTAAATCCAAGGGCTTTTAGTTCAGGTCTAATCTCGTTTATCACCACGTTTGATTTGTTCAACGAAAGAAGGTCATTATTATCTGCGTGTTTTTTAATATAGGAGGCAGCCTCTTTTGCATTTTCAGCATATGTTATCTTTAACCCATCATATCTTTTTAGGGTATTTTTTAACTGTTCTATGAGGATAATGTTGTTCTCTCTTGAGTATTCCCTTATACTTTTAAGCCTTTTCTTTATAGAATTAATATCATCGCGGGTTTCTTTCCTTACAAAGATCCCTGCAGCCCTGTGCTTGCTCTGCTGGGATGATGGCTCAACAATTTGCACAATGGGAAATTTCATTTTACTCATTACATTAAAAATTTTTTAATGTTCATTATTGTATAACCAAAAGTATTACATCATAACTATTATTATGTTGTCAAGTTTTTTGTGTAATAAAACAAAAATTTTGAAATTTTTATTTAATTTTGTAAAAAAAATAAAAAATGAATTATTTTTTGTTCATA
>JAOAFK010000069.1 GCA_026416315.1 Syntrophorhabdaceae bacterium
TGCACAATAAATATTTTATCCGCACAGAAAAAACCTGCTGAACCCATATCAATAAAATTAGAAGAGGGTAAATTACCACCTGTGAGCTTCTCTCACATAACCCATACTGAGAAGACAAAGGTGGAATGCATAAAATGTCACCACAAAGATAAAGACCCGAATAATCCAGAACCCTGTGTGAAATGCCATCTTGTAAAAGAGACAAAAGATAATGCACCTGTGGCAAAGGATGCATATCACAAAAACTGCATTGACTGTCATAAAGAAAGTGTGGCAAAAGGAACCGCTGCGCCTGTAAAGTGCACTGAATGCCACAAAAAACAGTAATTCGGGGACGATTCCATTAAGGAAAAAAACACGATTAAAAAACTGATAGATTTTTTTGGCTCAATAAAGCTTACAATATTTATTCTTTCCTTTATTGCCCTTACCTCTATTTTAGGCACCATAATTAAACAGAATGCCCCTGTTGAAGAATATCTCACCTATTCAGAAACGGTCTTGAAGATCATTGATTTTTTCCAGTTATACGATATTTACCATGCACCGTGGTTTATAGGCGCCATAGTCTTTTTTGCAATTAATCTTACGGTGTGCACCCTTACAAGGTTTTTAAAAAAATGGAAGGAAGTGTCTCGCAACAATATCCCTGATGAAAACACCCTGTACAATATGAAGCTTAACTTCACTTTAAAAAAAGAAAAAGAAGATGATGCCATATCCATCATCAACAAAAAATTTAAGAAAAAGGTATATGAGGGAGAAGATGGCATTATATTTGAAAAGGGTTCGTTCAATCGCTACGGGGTATTTTTGATCCATATGAGTATTTTAATCATCCTTATAGGTAGTTTAGTGGGATTGATATGGGGATATAAGGGCTTTGTTGTCCTCTCTAAGGGTGATTTAAGGGAATATTTTTTTTTGAGGGGCAAAGAAGCAAAGGAGGTGCCCTTTGGTTTTGCCCTTCGATGTAAAGACTTTAATGTAAGTTTTTATCCAAATGGCGCGCCGAAAGATTATGTTACCCGTCTTGAGATCATAGAAAACAATAAAGTTCTCTTTGAAAGGGAAATAAGGGTAAATAACCCTCTAAACTACAAGGGTCTAAACATCTATCAGTCAAGCTACGGGACAACCCCTGCCTTTGTGTTTAAAATAGATCATAGAGAGGTTGTCCTTAAAGAATATGATGAATACGAAATAGAAGGCTTTATTATGGTCCCTGTAAGATTTGAAAAGGCAATTCATAATTTTGGACCAGGGGTTCAGGTAGCATTCCTTGAAGATGGAGAGCCTAAAACCACATGGTTTTTAAGGGACATCCCTAAAATGAAAGAAAGAGAGCTGGAAGGCAAAAGGGTGATCCTTGAGGATATAAGAGAAGAGCTATGGACAGGCCTGGAGGTTACCCGAGATCCAGGTACAGGTATTGTATGGACAGGTTTTGGCCTTATGCTCATAGGGCTATATATCAATTTTTTTGTAGTGGCTGGTCGATTGTATATAAAAAGAAGTAATGATGTGATCATCGTTGCCGCTTCAGGAATAAAACACCATGAAAAAATACAAATAGAGTTCGAAAAGATAAAGAGGAGTTTAAATGGAACTGATCCATCATAAGATTTTGGGGATTACCACTATTGTTTATCTTTTTATCTTTTTTGCCCACATTGTTTATTTTGTCGTAAAAAAAGAGATATTTTTAAGATCAGCCTGGGTGCTTATCTATTTTAATTTTTTCCTTCATACAACGGGTATCCTGTTTAGATGGTTTGAGTCTTACACGCTTAAAATGGGGCACGCCCCCTTCTCAAACCTGTATGAATCCCTCATTTTCTTCTCTTGGTGTATATGTTTTATGGTGATTTTAATGAAAAAAAGATTTATGTATCCCCTCATCTCCATGTTTAGTATCCTTGGTGCCCTCTTTTTTATGGCCTATGCATCCATTTCACCGGGTGTAGATAAAAGTATACAGCCTTTGATCCCCGCACTTCAGAGCAACTGGCTTCACATCCATGTTATAACATGTTTTATATCCTATGCGGCATTTTTAATATCTTTTATTAGTGGCATGTTGTATTTTATGGGATTCAGATGGGCGGTGCTGCCGGATAAAGAAACCCTGGAGGAAATAAATTACAAAAGCATAATGGTAGGATTTCCTATGTTAAGTGCGGGCATCTTAACAGGGGCGGTCTGGGCACATTATGCCTGGGGTTCATACTGGAGCTGGGACCCAAAAGAGACGTGGTCTCTTATCACATGGATCATATATGCCCTTTTCCTTCATGCCAGGTTTGTAAGGGGATGGAGAGGCAAAAAAATTGCCTTCATTTCCATAATGGGCTTTTTAAGTGTTTTGTTTACCTACTTTGGGGTCAATTTTATCCTTTCGGGATTGCACAGTTATGCAACATAAAGATGACGAATTTTCTTGTAATTTTTGTAAAAATATAGATAAAATCTATGTCCTTGAAAATGAAAAAGAAATCAGGAGGGATTTATGAACAAACTTGATATTGTAAACAAACTCGCTTCCGATTTAGGACTCAATCAGAAGATTGCCAAAATTGCCGTGGACACCATAATAGATTCTATAAAAAAGGCGATCATTGAAGGCGAAAGAGTTGAAATAAGGGGTTTCGGCAGCTTCACCGTGAGAAACTATAAGGGCTATAAAGGAAGAAACCCCAAAACCGGAGAGGTCGTTGAGGTAAACCCCAAAAGACTTCCCTATTTTAAAGTGGGCAAAGAACTCAAAGACATGATCTGGAAGGGTTAAAATACCCCCCAGTAGGGACTCAATGTCTTTTTCAGTCTTTCCACAACTTTAATGGCTTCATTTGATGGGGCATCCTGTTTGATCTCCTGAAAGGCAGGTGTGCCCCTTAATTCCTGAATAACAGCCCTAACAGAATTTGTTAGCCCATCTAAACCATATCCACCCTCTAAGGCATAGATAATCCTGCCATTACAGTGTTTTTTTGCAATTTCAAGCATGATTTTTGTCATCATGGCATAGCCCTGTTCTGTGACCCTCATGCCTCCTAAAGGGTCATTATAATGGGCATCGAAACCAGCGGATACAAGTATGATCTCTGGTTTATACATATCCGATATGGGCACGAGCACCTCTTTAAAGGCATATATATAGTCGTCATCGTCCATGCCGTATGAGAATGGCACATTAACTGTGTATCCCCTTCCTTCACCTTCACCTGTCTCGTCAATCCATCCTGTGCCTGGATAATACGGATACTGGTGTGTGGAAAAATAAAGAACCGTTGCATCCCTGTAAAAACTATGCTGTGTGCCGTTACCGTGATGAAGGTCAAAATCCACAATGATGATCCTTTTTAAATTGTATTTTTTCTCAAGGTACCTTGCGCCTATGGCTATATTATTAAAAAGACAGAAACCCATGGCTCTGCCTCTCTCTGCATGGTGTCCAGGAGGTCTAATTAAGGCAAAACCGTTATCAACTTTTCCTTCCATTGTCGCATCTATAAGGTTTAAAAGCCCGCCCACTGCCCTAATGGCTGCCTCATAACTTTTGGGGGATGTGGATGTATCAGGGTCAAGCCTTATGTTTTTGCCCTTTGTGGCAGCTATGGATTGAATATATGATATATCGTGAATGTATGCTATCTCTTCTTGCGTTGCATCTCTTGCTGGGATACGCTTTATATTGGATCCGCCAATCCCATCAAGCATGGCATAGATCCGTTTGAGCCTTTCAGGACTTTCAGGGTGGTAATAGTCCATTACATGTTCCATGTAGATATCTTCTCTTATAATGCCTGTCTTCATAAAAACCTCCTTCAGATCACCCCTTTTGTTGAAAGGGGGCCTTTTATGTTTTTATCTCTTGTTATGGCCTCTTTCAATGACCTTCCGAATGCCTTAAATATGGATTCCACCTTGTGATGGATATTTTCACCATAAAGGATATTCACATGAACGGTAATCTTTGCCTCATTCACAAAGGCCTTAAAGAATTCCTTTATTAAAGCAGCATCAAAATTACCTATGGTGCCTTTGATATTCCCTTTAAAAACAAGATTGGGTCTGCCGCTTAAATCGATGGCAAAAATACACAGTGCCTCGTCCATAGGTACAACGGCATGGCCATATCTTTTTATCCCTGAAAAATCCTGTAATGCCTCCTTCAATGCCCTGCCTAATCCAATGCCTATATCCTCTATAGTGTGGTGGTAGTCTATCTCGATGTCACCTGTGGCATCGATTTCTAAGTCAAAAAAACCATGTTTTGTAAATAGTTCCAACATGTGGTCAAAAAAGGGTATCTTTGTGTTTATATGTGCCTTTCCAGCCCCATCCAGCACCCAGCTTATCTTTATGTCCGTCTCTTTTGTCTTTCTTTCAATGACTGCTCTTCTTTTCATATATCCCCCTTTTTTCAGGGTATTACTTTATTTAAGGGATATTCCACAATACCCTGTGCGCCAGCCCTTTTTAATTCAGGGATGATGTCCCTTACGGTCTTTTCATCGATTATTACCTCCATGGCCACCCAGTCCTCGTCCACAAGGTTTGATATGGTGGGTGTATGAAGGGAAGTGAGTATCTTTGAAACCTTCTCTATCCTGTTTTTCGGTAGGTTCATCTTTAACCCTGTCTCTTATACACATCT